>NZ_BAAGZJ010000040.1:0-66277 GCF_054778635.1 Nocardiopsis nanhaiensis | reverse complement strand
CCAGCCGCGCAGCCATACTGACTTTGATCTGGTCGAGGTGTTCCCACACCCGGGTGGCCTGGTCCAGCACCTCACCCGCCGCCCCCAGGGGCACGTCCCGGTTAAAGAAGGCGGTGGTCTCGTCCCGAGCAGCGGCCACCGCGGCATCCACCGGGGTGTGCCCGGTGGTGGTGGGTGCTTCAGAAGAGATCGTCATTCTTCTATTGTAAGCGAAAAGGTCGGAGAATGGAAGCCTGCTGCTGGTTCGAACTGAATTCATGACTTTCGTCAGGGGTGCCCTCTGGCTTTCTTCTAGCCCCCCAATTCAGGCCACCTGGTTCGGTGTTTATACCCACCTGGAATTCCAGGTTTCTGTGTTTGCTGTGGTGCTTTTCGCCGCACACATTGACCGGCCGCGACACCCCCAACCGTCGAAGCTCCGGCGGAGTGGCCATTGACGGCCGCCAGGCCGTGCTTGTGCAGTTGGGCCCTTCGGGCCCCGAAGGGGCCACCGCTACCCCGACCACACCTCCCCCCTTTCCTGATAGCCGCCCACCCGCCGTCGCAGCGAAGCGGGTCAAGGTGGAGCGCCACCGATGCGCGAAGCGCTCGATGGCGACGACCTTGAGCGCGCAGCGGAGACGGCCACCATCAAGCGGCAGGAAACGGGAAACCACCCGCACAAGACCAGCACCCCCACGGGCAAACCCCACCCACAGAGCACCCACCCAGCAAACCCCAACCCAGCTACTTCACCATCACGTGCGCAGCGACCACCTGCGCTGCGATCACGTGCTTGCCGAGTCGCTGCACACCATTACGCCATCGCCGTCTCGCTGGCCGGGAAACTGTCGGGCCCGTAGGCAGGGCATTGCCTGGCCACGGGCCCGAGGTGGCACGCCAAGCTAGGGGTGGGCGGCGAGCTGGACGTCGAGCAGGTCGAGGTCGGCGGCGCCGGGGAACGCGGGGTCGTCCATGACGGCACGCAAGCGTCGGCGGACGGGACGGGCCTCGTTGCGGGTGGTGACCGGCTCGGCGGCCAGGCGGCCCTCTCCGGTGCTGATACCGGTGGGCATCCTCAGGGTCCAGCCCGTGTGGTCGGCGGCCAGCAGCAACCCGACGGTTCCGTCGTCATACACCCGAACCCACTGTCCCACCAGGTCAGCGGGGTCGCCCAGCGGACGGGGGGCGGACGGGGGAACGGAGTGGGCGCTCATCATGGGGTTTCCTCGGTGTCGTTGAACTGCTTTCCTCGGTGAGACGCTCCCGTAGCCCGACTATGATGCGCTTTCGAAAAACTTTTGGTCAACGGCCCCCGATCAGGGCCCTTGGTCCCGGCCCAGCCGGTCTATAGCCCCGGTTTGCGGTCGCGTTCACTGCCCGGGCAAGGTGCCGTAGCTGTTGCGGTAGACCTTTCCCGGTTTGGGCCACGTGAACTTCAGCCCCGCCCAGACCTCGTCGACGCGCAGGCATGTGCTCTCGACCATCCCGAGGTCGTAGCCGATGGCGATGACGCTCTTCATGTCCAGGTCGGTGCCGTACCGGCGGCCTTTGGGCCAGGACACCCACAGCGTCCCGCTCGGGCGCAGGTGGTCTCTGAGTTCGGGGAATCCCTCTCGGAGCTGCCGCTGCCCGGTGGTGAACAGGTGCAGGTAGTCGAACGAGCCGGTGAGCTCGCCGGGTAGGTCAAGCTCTGGGAGCCGGAGCCCGGCGAGCACCCCGTCAGGAGCCCCGACCAGGTGGGCCCTGCTGCCTTCCTTGATCCCCATCTTCTGC
The DNA here is from genome assembly GCF_054778635.1 of Nocardiopsis nanhaiensis. Taxonomy (NCBI): domain Bacteria; kingdom Bacillati; phylum Actinomycetota; class Actinomycetes; order Streptosporangiales; family Nocardiopsidaceae; genus Nocardiopsis; species Nocardiopsis nanhaiensis. The sequence continues at coordinate 64,522 of NZ_BAAGZJ010000040.1, read as the reverse complement.
GCCACGGTTCGCTGAGTCATGTACCGAAGCTAGAACGCGCCACCGACAGTCAGGCGCCGTCGTCGAACCGCGCGCGGGCGCGCTCGACGCTGGGCATGTGGTCAGTGGTCCAGTGCAGGAGCGCGTCGATGAGGTCTTGGAGCGTTTTCCCGAGGGACGTGATCCGGTACTCGACGGCGACGGGGCGGGTGTTCGTGACGACGCGCTCGACCATCCCGTTGCGTTCGAGGCGTCGCAGCGTCGCAGTGAGCGACTTCTGTGTCACGGCCGGGATCGCGCGGCGCAGCCCGTTGAAGCGCAGGGGCCTCTCGCAGAGCTTGTCGAGTACGTGCAGTGACCATTTGTCGAGCACCTGGTCCAGCAGCTCGCGATGGGCCGCGGTGACTTGGGAGTGCTCGGGTTCGGAATGGGTGGTTTCCCGCATGACACCTGGTTCCGTTGAAGTTCCCATTAAGCACCTAGTAGACATTGGATACCTACCCGTTGGCAAACGAAGGGAACGCAGCATGACCGTGCAGTTGCTCTCTCCCGAGGGCATGTTCCAGCCCGTCCCGTACCACCATGTCTCGATCGGCACCGGCACCCGCCAGGTGCACGTGGCAGGCCAGATCGCCCGTGACGCGGCGGGGGAGCCCGTGGCGGAGGGCGACCTGACCGGCCAGGTCGCCCAGGCCCTGCGCAACACAGCGCGCGGGCTCAACGGCGCCGGAGCCGACTTCTCCGATGTCGTGCGCCTGCGGTTCTTCGCCACGGCGTGGCAGCCCGAGAAGATGGACGCCTTCCTGGCCGGGATCGACCGCGTCGCCGACGAGCTGGGGCTTCCGCGCCCGTGGCCGCCCGTCTCCCTCATCGGTGTCGACTACCTGTTCGAGCCGGACGTGCTCGTGGAGGTCGAGGCGTTCGCCGTTCTCGACTAGCCGCCCACGGTGACCGAGGCCGGCTCCGGGCTCCGGCGGGCCCGGGGCCGACGCCACCCGGCCGGGCTGCTCAGACCTCGATCATCCGCCAGGCTTCGGGGTCGGCCGGGGTCTCGGTGAAGGCATAGCGGACCGTGTCGCGGTCCAGAGCGATCAGGGTGACCGAACCGGTGGCCCAGACCTGGCCGTCGCCCAAGTCCGCGTGGGCGATCAGGCCGGAGGGGTCTCCGGACGTACCGGTGCCCGCGGAGCGCGGTTCGGTGTTGGCGGCCTCGGTGATGAGGCGCGGCCACTCCCCCCACGCATCGAGGGTCTTGGTGGTGGACAGGTCCGGGTCCGGACGGGTGCCAGCGAACTCGGGGGTGTGGCGGGCCGCGCGGGGATCCGCGGGGTCCAGGCCGGTGTTCACGATGGTGGTCACCCCCTGGGGCAGGGACCTGGTGTCCAGGCACCGCCCGTCCCAGCTGTACAGGGTGGCGCTGTGGTGGTCGGCGTCCAGGAGGTGGAAGGGCGCGAACCTGGTGGGGTCCTCACCCGCCAAGGCGTCGCGGTGCTGCCTGGTCAGGGCGCGCAGGGGCAGATCGCCCCGGCTCGCGGGGTAGGTGCCCTCCCAAGGCATGCGGCCGTCCCATGGCCAGCCGTTGAGCAGGGCGGCTACCCGTTCACGGCCCGTGTCCACAGCCAGCCAGGTGCCGCCCGCCAGGCGGTCGCGTCCCCCCAGCAGCTCCGGCCGCTCCGGCCAGTGGCGCGCGGGCCCGTCCCAGGGACGTGCGCGCATCTCGTCCCGGAGCGCCGCCATGACCAGCGGTGTCCTGGCGCTCGGGTCGAAGCCGACGATGACCGTACACATCTGTCCCCCACGGGTTACGGGTCCCTTGACAAGGACTCTACGGTGGCGGGTCGCACCATGGTTGGCGCACACCGGGATTCGGGCACGAACCCTGGACCTCGGGGCCCGCTACCTGGCACGCTGCCCGGGGGAAGGCTGCACCCCTGGTCAAGAGAAGGGGCAGGCCCAGGGTGCAACCGGGGAAACTCCTCTACCCTGGTTTCTCTCAGCGCTTGTGTGCGTTGACTTCGGGATCCGTCCGCGCGGAGTCCGCGTTCGGAACGGTCCCCTTCGCCTTCCTTGCCCGACCAGGAGCCTTCCTTGCCCGAAGAAGCCGACCGGACCGAGCCGGGTCCGACCTCCACAGCGACCGGCCGGGTGCAGGCCCCGTCGGTCCTGACGGCACCGCCCCTCGAACCCGGGCTGTCCCGCGAGGAGGTCGCCGAGCGGATCGCCAGCGGCCGGACCAACGACGTGCCGGTGCGGGCGAGCCGCAGTGTCGGCCAGATCATCCGCGGCAACGTCTTCACCCGGATCAACGCGATGATCGCGGTGCTGTTCGCGATCATCGCCGTGATCGGTCCGATCCAGGACGGGCTCTTCGCGCTGGTCATCGTGATCAACACGCTGATCGGCATCGTCCAGGAGCTGCGGGCCAAACGCACCCTGGACAAGCTCGCGATCGTCAACGCCGCGCGCCCGAGGGTGGTGCGCGACGGCGCCACCGTGCGGGTGGCCACCCAGGAGATCGTCCTGGACGAGGTCGTGGAAGTCGGTGTCGGCGACCAGATCGTCGTGGACGGCGAGGTCACTTGGGCCGGCGGCCTGGAGGTCGATGAGTCCCTGCTGACGGGCGAGGCCGACCCGGTGTTCAAACAGCCCGGGGACACGGTGATGTCGGGCAGCTTCGTGGTGTCCGGGGCCGGGCGGTTCCGGGCCACCAAGGTCGGGCGTCACGCGTACGCGGCGCGCCTGGCCGAGGAGGCGAGCCGGTTCTCGCTGGTGCGTTCGGAGCTGCGTTCGGGGATCAACACGATCCTGACCTGGATCACCTACGCGCTATTCCCTATCGGCGGCCTGCTGATCTACAGCCAGCTGTTCATGAACGGCGAGGTCGCGCTGGATCCTTCGGCCACGAGCGGCATCTCGGGGCCGTTCGCCGACGCACTGCGCGGCATGGTGGCGGCTTTGGTGTCGATGATCCCCGAAGGGCTCATCCTTCTGACCAGTATCGCCTTCGCGGTCGGTGTGATCCGATTGGGCAAGCAGAAGTGCCTGGTGCAGGAGCTGCCCGCGATCGAGGGTCTGGCCCGCGTGGACGTGGTGTGCACCGACAAGACGGGCACGCTGACCGAGGTCGGCATGAAACTCGCCGAGGTCCGTGACCTGGGCGGGCAGACCAACGGCAACGGCCGGGCCCGGGTCGCCCCGACCCGGGTGCTCGCCGCGCTGGCGGAGAGCGATCCGGACCCGAACCCCAGCATGACCGCGATCTCCGAGGGGTGTGCGGCCACTGGACAGAAGGCGCCGGACTGGACTGTGACGGCCTTGGCCCCGTTCTCGTCGGCGCGCAAGTGGAGCGGGGCGAGCCTGCTGACGCCCGCCGGTGAGGAGCACTGGGTGTTGGGCGCCACCGACGTCCTTGCCGAACCCGACTCCCCTGCCGCCGCCGAGGCGGCCCGGCTGGGGGCGCAGGGTCTGCGTGTGCTGCTGCTGGCCCGCGCCTCGGTCCGGGTGGACGACGACGGCGCCCCGGGGACGGTGCGGCCGGTCTCCCTGGTGGTGTTGGACCAGCGGGTCCGCGAGGACGCCGGACCGGCCCTGGACTATTTTTCCGACCAGGGTGTGGCCGTCAAGATCGTCTCCGGCGACCACGCCGCGTCGGTCGGCGCCGTGGGCCGGGAACTGCGCCTCGGCGGTGCGGACCGGCCGCTGGACGCCCGGGAGCTGTCCGAGGACCCAGAGCAGCTGTCCCGTGAGGTGGAGGACCACTCGTCGTTCGGCCGGGTGACGCCCGAACGAAAGCGCGACATGGTGCGTGGCCTGCGCGACCGCGGGCACACGGTGGCGATGACCGGTGACGGTGTCAACGACGTGCTGGCGCTGAAGGAGGCCGACATCGGGGTGGCGATGGGCTCGGGCAGCCCGGCCTCCCGTTCCGTGGCCCAGCTCGTGCTCTTGGACAACCGGTTCGCGGTGCTGCCCCGCGTGGTCGCGGAGGGTCGGCGGGTGATCGGCAACATCGAGCGGGTGGCCAGCCTGTTCCTGACCAAGACGGTGTACACGATGGTGCTCGCGATCATCGTGGGCTCCCTGGCCGTCGCCTACCCGTTCTTTCCCCGGCACGCGACGCTGATCAACGCCGTCACCTTCGGTATCCCGTCGTTCTTCCTGGCTCTGGCGCCCAACACCGACATCGCCCGGCCCGGGTTCGTTCTGCGCACGCTGAGGCTGGCGGTCCCCTCGGGGATGGTGGCGGGGCTGGCAGCGGTGACGACCTACTTGCTGGTGCTGGGCGGGCGGACGGTGCCCGACCCCGCGGACCGGACGGCGGTGGTGATCACGCTGTGCGCGACCACGCTGTGGGTGCTGCTGTTGGTGGCCAAGCCGTATGTGTGGTGGAAGGTGGTGCTGGTCGGGTCCATGGTGGGGATCCTGACACTCGCCATGGTGACGCCGTGGGGGCAGTGGTTCTTCGCCCTGGACGTGAGCGACCCGGCGAAGGTCCTCACAGCGCTCGCCGTCGCGGGCGTGGCGATCGGGGCGATCACGGTGATCCGGGTGGTGGACGACCGGATGCTGGCCCGGTCGGAGGCCAGGGCCGCTGAGAAGGAGTCGGAGGAGCGATCCTCCACCCGGACACCTGACTGAGCAGGGTGGATGGCGCCCGTCGCGGAACCGCGGCGGGCGCTTCGCTGCCCGGCTCCAAGCCCGGTTCCCACCTCGGCGCCGTTCAGCGGAGGACCAGCGTGGGAACTGTTCAACGCCCAAATCGACCGCCATCCTGGGTGCGCCACGTGTCTGGATCGACAGGAGCTACATTGAGCATCCCGAACGCGCACATCCGAGCCGTGCTGGACGGCTACCTTGAGCGCTTTCCCAAGGAAGCCGACGCGGCCGATCCCTTGGTGCGGGCCTTGGACGACGAGCACGAGCTCTCCTCCCCCAAGGAGTTCCGTGTGGGACACGTGACCTCGGGGGCCGTGGTGCTCGACCCGTGCTGGCGGGTGCTGATGGTCCGTGCGGGGGAAGAGGGCCCTTGGCGCCTGCCGGGCGGGCACCTCTCCGACGGGGACGGCGCGCTGGACGAGGCGTCGCTGAGCCGACTGTTGGAGGCGACCGGACTCGCCCCCCAGCAGGTCGAGTCCGCGTCGGACCCGCTCCCGCTGGACCTGGACGTCCGCCTCGCGCCGGAGTCGGACCTGGGCGAGCCCGAACACCTGCACTTCACCTTCCTGCACCTGTACCGGTCGAACGCGGCCGCGGTGCCCGCGAGCGGTGTCTCCGGGGCCCTCTCGTGGCGCCCGCACACCGATGTCCCCTCGGCCCGCCTGGCGGCGAAGATCTCCCAGACCCTGGCGACCAGCCGGGAGGCGTTCAAGCGCGAGGCCGCCAGAGCCTGACCTCCGGCGCAGGCACGGTCCCTGCTTCCCCCGGGTTCCATTCATCGTTTAAACTGAATATAATCGCCATATGGTGATGAATAATGCCGCATGTGCGGGACCGGGAGTCGACGCGGCCGAGGCCCTCTTCCACAGCCTCTCCGACGGCAGCCGGCTGGCGATCGTGCGCCGGCTGGCCGAGGGCGAGGCCCGCGTGGCCGACCTCGTGGAACAGCTGGGCCTGGCCCAGTCCACGGTCTCCAAGCACGTCTCCTGCCTGCGCGACTGCGGACTGGTGGACGGGCGCCCCGAAGGCCGCCAGGTGTTCTACTCGCTGGCCCGCCCCGAACTGTTGGAGCTGCTGGCGGCGGCCGAGACCGTCCTGGCCGCCACCGGGAACGCGGTGGCGCTCTGCCCCACCTACGGGGTCGACAGCCCGGCAGCTGAGACCCGCGCGGTTTCGGGCGCTGACGCGCCTGTGAGCGAAACTGGTGCGGGTGGAGCGGCTACGGGCTGCGCGGTCTCCGATGGGTGACTCCTGCTGCGACCCGACGCCGGCCTCCCCCGCAAGGACCGGGGCCGCGGCACCCATCCGACTGTGGCAGGTCGGCGAACTCCGGTTCGCCGCCGTCGCCGCCCTGCTGTTGCTGGCGGGGTACGCAGCGGGCTGGGCCGGGGCCGCCGACATCCTGCCCCTTGCCCTCAAAGCGGCCGCCCTGGTGGTCGCCGGGTCGACCTTCGTCCCCGCGACTGTGCGCCGCCTGGCCAAGGGCCGGATCGGTGTCGGCACCCTGATGACCATCGCCGCGCTGGGAGCCGTCGCCCTCGGAGAGGTCGGCGAGGCCGCCATGCTGGCGGTCCTGTTCACCATCGCCGAGGGCCTGGAGGAGTACGCGGTCGCCCGCACCAGGCGGGGCCTGCGCGCCCTGCTGGACCTGGTCCCCGCTCGGGCGACCGTGCTGAGCGACGGGGTCGAGCACACCGTCGCGCCCGAAGAACTGCGCCCCGGCCAGACCCTGGTCCTGCGCCCGGGCGAGCGCCTGGCCACCGACGGGACCGTCTCCGCCGGGTACACCGCGCTGGACACGTCCGCCGTCACCGGGGAGTCCGTCCCGGTGGAGACCAGCCCCGGCAGCGAGGTGTACGCCGGTTCGGTCAACGGCACCGGCCCGCTGGAGGTCACCGTGACCGCCGGCGCCGAGGACAACTCCCTGGCCCGCGTGGTGCGGATCGTGGAAGCCGAACAGGCCCGGAAGGGCCGCGGCCAACGGTTGGCCGACCGCGTCGCCCGCCCCCTGGTCCCCGGCGTGATGATCGCGGCCGCCCTCGTCGCGGCGGTCGGCTCGGTGTTCGGGGACCCGCTGACCTGGATCGAACGCGCCCTGGTCGTGTTGGTGGCGGCCTCACCCTGCGCGCTGGCCATCTCCGTCCCGGTCACCGTGGTCGCCGCCATAGGCGCCGCCTCGAGGCAGGGCACCCTGGTCAAGGGCGGTGCGGCGCTGGAGGCGATGGGCCGGATCGGGGTGGTCGCCCTGGACAAGACCGGCACGCTGACCCGCAACGAGCCCGCCGTCGTCGAGGTGGCGCCCGCTCCCGGTCACACCCGTGCGCGGGTTCTGGCCCTGGCGGCCGCCCTGGAGGCGCGCAGCGAGCACCCCTTGGCCCGCGCCGTACTGGCGGCCCACCCCTCCCCCGGACCGGCGGAGGACGTCCAGGCCGTTCCCGGATCCGGGTTGACGGGCCTGGTGGACGGGAAAACCCTGCGGCTGGGGCGCCCGGGCTGGATCGACGCCGGGGCGCTCGACGCGGCGGTGGAACGGCTGCTGGGCGCGGGCGCGACCGTGGTCCTGGTGGAGGAGGACGGTGCGCTGGTCGGCGCGCTGGCCGTCCGCGACGAACCGCGCCCCGAAGCCGCTGAGGTCGTCGCCGGTCTGCGGCGGTCCGGCTACCGGGTCGCGATGCTCACCGGCGACCACCGGGTCACTGCCGCCGCGCTGGCCGCCGAGGCGGGGATCGACCCGGACGAGGTCTACGCGGGGCTGCTCCCAGAGGACAAGGCCGCGGTGGTCGGCCGGCTGCGGGGCAGCGGCCCCGTGGTGATGGTCGGCGACGGGGTCAACGACGCCCCGGCACTGGCCAGCGCCGACCTGGGCGTGGCCATGGGGGCGATGGGCACCGACGTGGCAGTGGAGACCGCCGACGTGGCCCTGATGGGCGAGGACCTGCGCAATCTGCCCCGAGCACTGGAGCACGCCCGCCGTGCGCGGGTGGTCATGTGGCAGAGCATCGCGTTGTCGCTGGCGATCATCGTCGTGCTCATGCCCTTGGCGCTGTTCGGGGCTCTGGGCCTGGCCGCTGTGGTCCTGGTCCACGAGGTCGCGGAGGTGGTGGTCATCGCCAACGGCATGCGCGCCGGACGCCGTCACCCGGAAGCCCGTCGTTCCCGCAGCTCACCCGCCCACCAGGTGCAGGCCCGCAACCCCGGCCACGATCGCCGTGAGGCTGAACAGCCGCCTGGGAGAGGCTGACTCCCCCAGAAAGAGCATCCCGGCCCCGGCCACGCCGACCGCCCCCACGCCCACCCACACGGCGTAGGCGCCGCCGACCGGGAGTTCGCGCAGCGCCAGCGCGAGCATCCCGAGGCTGATCAGCGCCACCGCGATCCCGAACACCAGCCAGCCGGGGCGTTGGAGTCCGCCCGCCCGTTTGAGTGCCAGCGACCACACGATCTCCAACAGGCCCGCGCCAAGGAGCACGATCCAGGCCATGTTCAACCTCCGAATTCCCGGGTGGAGCCAGCGGAATCCGCCGGCTGGGGGGCCTTCGTCGACTTGTCCGGGAGGTTCAGCCCGACGACCCCGGCGAGGATCAGCGCGAGGAAGAGCAGCCGGAGAGGGCTGGCCGGTTCGGCGAACAGAAGGATGCCGGTGACCGTGACACCGGCCGTGCCCAGCCCCACCCACACGGCGTAGGCGCCGCCGACCGGAAGCTCTTTCAGCGCGAAGGACAGCATCCCGAGGCTGATCAGCGCCACCGCGATCCCGAAGGCCACCCAGCCGGGGTGGGGCCGGGTGAGGGCGAGGGCCCACACCACTTCCAGCAGGGCCGCAGCGAGCAGGACGCCCCAGGCCATGGATCGGGCGCTCACGCGGTGACACCGCCGTCCACCGTGATCGAGGTACCGGTGATGTAGGCACCCGAGGGCCCGGCCAGGTGGCCGACGGTGGCGGCGACGTCCTCAGGGGTTCCGTAGCGGTCGAGGGCGGTCAGTGACCGTTCGGCGTCGGCGCCGGGGCCGTCGGCGGGGTTCATGTCCGTGTCGGTGGACCCCGGGTGGACGAGGGTTGCGGTGATGCCCCGCGGCCCGAGATCGCGGGCAAGCCCCTTGGTGAACCCCACGAGGGCGGCTTTGCTCATGGAGTACAGGCTGATGCCCGGGCCGGGCACGCGCTCGACGAGACTGCTGCCGACGGTGATGACGCGACCGCCCGGTCCCATGTGCCGCAGGGCGGCCCGGACGGCGACGAACACCCCTCTGACGTGCACGGCCATGGTGGTGTCGTAATCGTCGAGGGTGAGCTCGCCGATGTCGCCGTAGGGGAAGGTCCCGGCGTTGTTGACCAGGATGTCCAGACCGCCGAGTTCGCTTGCCGTGCGGTCGACGGCTTCGGTGACCGCCTGGGGGGCGCTGACGTCGGCGGAGAGGGCGAGCGCCGTGCCGCCCGCCGCGCGGATGTTCCGGACCACCTCCGCTGCCTGTTCTGTTGAGGTGCGGTGGGTCAGCGCGACCGCTGCTCCCTCGGCCGCCAGGTGCAGGGCCGTGGCCGCCCCGATCCCTCGGCTGCCTCCGGTGACCAGCGCGACCCTGCCGTCCAGTGAACCCATGTCTGCCTCCCGCATTTATGTATCGATCACTACATAATTGATAGCATCGGCTCGGGTGCGACCACAAGGGGATGCGGGGAGATATGGCGGGACGGCCGAGGAGGTTCGATCGGAGCGCGGCGCTGCGGACGGCCATGGAGCTCTTCTGGGAGCACGGCTACGAGGGGACGTCGCTGAGCATGCTCACGTCGGCCATGGGCATCACGCCGACCAGCCTCTACGCCGCCTTCGGGTCCAAGGACGCGCTGTTCGAGGAGGCGGTGGAGCTGTACGACTCCGCGGACTCCTCACCCACGGTGCGCGCGCTCGAACTGACCCCGACCCGCGACGCCGTCGAGTCGATGCTGCGGCGGAACGCTGACGCCTACGTCGACCCCGGCACCCCGCTCGGATGCATGGTCGTGCTGGCCGGAACGAACCTGGGGCGCGGCCACGAACACGTCGGACGCCACCTCGCCGACCGCAGGGCGAAGGACCTTGCCCGGGTCACCGAGCGCATCGAGCGGGGCGTCTCGGACGGCGACCTGCCTGACGGACTCGACGCCCCCGCACTGGCCTCCTACTGCGTGACGGTGCTGCAGGGACTGTCCGTGCGAGCCCGGGACGGATGTACTCGCGAGGAGGCACACGCCGTCATCGACGTCGCCATGGCCGCCTGGGACACGGTCGTGTCGTAGGGACCGCGGTGCGGCGCTCCTCCCCGGACGGTCGGCGGCCTCAGAGGGCCTTGAAGTACCGGGCGATCGGCAGCTGGGTGAACCCGGCCCTCTCGTAGGTGGACCGTGCGGCGGCGTGGCCGGGGTCGCCGCCGGTCTCGATCACGGCGACCGTCATCCCCTCCGCACGCATGTACTCCTCCGCGAACTCCGTCAGCCTCGACCCCACGCCGCGGTTCTGCTGGTCGGGGTCGACCGCGAGCATGTGGACTTCGCCGGTGCGCTCCTCGCGGTTGAGTCTGACGGAGGCGAACCCGGCGACGCGGCCGGTCACCGCCACCCACACCCGAACCTCCTCCGCGTCCAGGTCCGCCTGGACGTCCCGGGACTGGGAGTGGCGCCAGTCCCCCACGGTCCGGTCGTAGATCCGGGCTCCCAGCACCCTCGCCAGCGAGGCGTGCACGGGTTCCCAGGCGCGCAGGGACAGGGCGATGACGGCCTCGCGGTCCTCCGGGGCGTAGGGGCGAATGCTGATGTCCATGGAGCGCAGCCTAACCACGACCGGTCTGGACCGGCCACGGGTTTTCCCGGTCAAAGGCTCCGGTAGTAGTGGACCACAGGGGAGGGGACGAATCCGGCCTTCTCGTAGACGGCGCGCGCCGAGGCGTGGGCGACGTCGCCCCCGGTCCTGATCACGGCGACGGCCATGCCCTCCTCCCGGATGCGCTCCACCGCGAATTCCGTGAGTGCCGAACCCAAACCTTCGCCCTGCTGGTCGGGATCGACACCCAGCATGTGGATCTCGCCGATCCTCCCCTCTCGGTCGAGTCTGACGCTGACGAACCCGGCGACGCGGCCGGTCACCGCCACCCACACCCGAACCTCCTCCGCGTCCAGGTCCGCCTGGACGTCACGGGACTGGACCCGACGCCAGTCCCCGACGACGTGTCCGTAGACGCTCTCGCCGAGGGTCCGCTCCAGCGCGGCGTACCCGGGCTCCCAGGCGCGCAGCGACAGAGCGACCACGGCCTCGCGGTCATCGGGGGCGTACGCCCGGATACACATGTCCATGCGCCGCAGCGTAACGGCACCCGTGGGACCGAGCCACGGGTTTTCCGCGGGGCGATACGGTGGCGCCGACCTCGAAGCGAAGGAAGCACACGATGGTGGATGAGACGGGCATGCGGCACCTGCGGCGCGCGGTGGAACTGGCGGCGGAGGCTCTGGACAAGGGTGACGAGCCCTTCGGTTCGGTGCTGGTGGGCGCGGACGGGGCGGTGCTGTTCGAGGACCACAACCACGTCGCCGGGGGCGATGCGACCCGGCACCCGGAGTTCGCGATCGCCCGCTGGGCCGCCCAGAACATGGCTCCCGAGGACCGCGCGGCTGCGACCCTGTACACCTCGGGAGAGCACTGCGCCATGTGCTCGGCCGCCCACGCCTGGGTGGGGCTGGGCCGGATCGTGTACGCGACCTCCTCGGCCCAGCTGGTCGGTTGGCTCCGGGAGTGGGGTGTACCGACGGGGCCGGTCCGCCCCTTGGCCGTCAACGAAGTCGCACCGGACGTCCCGGTGGAGGGCCCTGTGGACTCGTTGGCCGACGAGGTCAGGGCGCTGCACGCACGCCTCCACGGCCGGACCTGACCGGAAGGCGGCCGGTCAGCCCTCGCGGATGGTCATGCGGGCGATCCGGTCCCCTTCGATGGTGAAGGCGAACGAGCTGAGGCCGTTGGCGTGGTTGGACCGCCAGTCACCCACCAACGTGACCCCTTCGTCGGTGGGCTGCGCCGACTGGACGCTCAGGATTCCCTTGGCGCCGATGAACTCTCCGTCACTCCACGCCTTGATGGCCTCGCGTCCCTGGAATTCGCGCCCCCAGTCGTCCACCACCCCGTCCTCGGTGAAGGCGTCCAAGAAGGCCTGTTCGTCGTGGTTGTTGACGCTGCCGACGAACGAGGCCACAGGCTCGGGGATGCGCACACTCATGCCTTACTCCCTGGGGTTGCGGATGCCCTCCCGTGTGGTCAGCTCGAGGCGGGAGAGTCGGCGCCAGTTGCTCGCGCCCGGCCCCCGAGGATGCCAGTTCAGAGCTATCCCGCGCACCGTGCCGACGCCAACCCGGGGTAAACCATGACGGGGCCCGCCGCGGGGAGGTTAGTTCCTGTCGTCCTCGTCAGGCCGCCCCTGCGTCCTATGGGGTCTTACGCAGCGGAGAAACGCCCGCTGGACCCGGATTCGCCCTGTTCGGGACCGTCATGGGAGATGAAGCGGAACACCGAGGTGTCGCCGTCAAGGCTGATGGACATCGACGCGTCCAGGGCACCGGCAAGTCGCGTGAGCAACGGCAGGGTCGGCACAGAGTCCCCGCCCTCGATGTTGGAGATCTGGGGCTGGGTCATCCGCGCGCGCCGGGCCAGCTCCGCCTGCGACAACCCGAGTTCGGTCCGCCGGTCGTAGACGGCCTGGCCCAACGCGAAGGCGTATCCCGCTTCGACATAGGCGGAGGACTCCTCCACCTGTTCATCCAACAGCTTTCTGGTCCGGCGCGTACGCCACTGTGAGTGGTTCACGGGTTCTCCGAACTGTAGGCGGCCCGGTCGTATTCGTGCTCGGCACTGCCGTGCTGTGCCTCGCACTCCTTCTGAACCTGTCGAGCCCGCTCTACCTCACTTCTCTCTCGCTGGCGTGTCTTGCGGAACACGGTCAACAGGATGATTCGTCTCTCGGAGGCAAGCCAGTACGTGATGCGCACCGCGCTGCCGTCCATGGTGAAACGCTGTTCCCGTAGCTTGCCCCCGAGGTGACGTGAATACGGTTCACCGAGGGAGGTCGGCCGACCTGCCAACATGTCGGCCGCCCGCTCGACCTTGTCGTAGTGCGCATCTGAGAGAAGCTCCAGCCACTGTCGGACCTCCGGTTCGATCTCGATCTTCCAGGGCTCATCCACGGGCTGACTATATAGATTTTCATATAAGGGTACCCGTGAAACGGCCGAAAAGTGCTCTGCGATGACGAGGCCCGCCGCGGGGTGGTTCGCGGCGGGCCTCGTTGCTCCTTGGGGGCGCGCCCGCCCCGGGAGCGGGGAGGTTAGTTCCTGTCGTCCTCGTCGGTCTCGAACTGGCCTTTGATGACGCGGCCCCGGTTGGTGGTGGGCTGGTCCTGGTCCGCGCCGCCCGGGTTCTGGCCAAAGGGGCTCCCCTGCGCGCCCGGACCCCCCGGAGCTCCCGGGCCGAAGGGGCCCTGGCCCTGGTTGGGGATCGTGGCGCCGCGCACCACGAACTCCTCGTTCATGCGCTCCTGCATCTTCTGCATCCTGCGGGCGGCCCAAACAGCGAAGACCCAGCGCAGGGCGGGGCGGGTGACCGGGGTGACCAGCAGCACGCCGAGTGCCGCGGTGATGAAGCCCGGGATGACCAGCAGGATGCCGCCGGCCATGAGCATCAGCGGATCCAGCAGACCCTTGCGCGGCTGCTCACCGCCGCGCATCGCCTCGTCGGCGTCCTGGATGACCTTGCGCAGCGCCTGGCCGGTGCGGCGCAGGACAGCGAAGCCCAGGATCATCAGTGAGACGAGCGCGGCGAGGGTCCACAAGACACCGACCTCGCCGCCGATCCAGATCATCAGCCAGACTTCAAGGAACGGCAGTGCCATCAACGCCAGCACAATCAGCAGCGGCATCGTGATCCATCCTCAGAGTCGTGGGCCGAAAGCGAATCGCTCCCTGATGGGGAGAACGTGTCCGTGGTGTTCATGGTTCCCGCCAAGGCCTTCCTCACGCGCGGGACCGCCGGCTCAGGTAGATCGAGGCGCCGACCGCGGCCAGGCCGAGAGCGGCGATCAGGGCCTCTGGGGCCGAGCCGAGCCTGGTGGACACGGTGGGGCCGTCCATGGCGGTGACCTCGGCCACGTGGATGTCGGGTTCGGCCTCGGGCGACTCGTAGACGACGCTGCCGTCGGGCTCGACCACGGCGCTGACCCCGCTGGTGGAGACCACCACGGCGGGCCGACCGTGCTCGACCGCGCGCAGCTGGGTGATGGCCAGCTGCTGGTTGGTCTGCCCGGTGAAGTTGTAGTTAGCGTTGTTGGTGGGGATCACGATGACCTGCCCGCCCTCGGCCACCGCTTCGCGCACCGGCGGGTCGAAGGCCACGTCGAAGCAGATCCCCACGGCCAGGGTGCTGTCCGCGATGTCGAGGTTCCCGGGCTCGGTGCCGGGGATGGCGTCTGAGCTGACCTGCTCCAACCGGGCGACGAACTGGGTGAAGAACTCGCGGGCGGGGATGTACTCGCCGAACGGGACGAGGTAGCGCTTCTCGTAGACGTCGCCCGGCCCGGTCTCGGGGTCCCAGACCACGCTCTGCACGTAGCGGGAGCCGTCGTCGTTGTAGCGGCTCATCCCCCACAGCAGGGGGACGCCCGCGTCGGCCGCGGCGTCGCTGATGAGCTGCTCGGCCTCGGGTTCCCGGTAGGGGTCGATGTCACTGGCGTTCTCCGGCAGCAGCACCATGTCCGGTTCGGGGTACTCGCCGCCGCGGACCGCGTCAGCGAGTTCGTGGACCCCGGCCGCGTGGTTCTCCAGTACCTGCATGCGCTCACCGAGAACGGACATCTCGCCCACGTTGGGGACGTTGCCCTGGACCATGCCGACCGTGACGTCCTCCTGCGGGGCCGGGCGGCCGATCGCGGGCGCCACGAGGCCGCCCAGGACGATAGCGGCGCTCGTGGCCAGCCCAACGGCCGGAAGGAGCACTCTCGCCTTCCCTCTGGCGGGTACGGCGCGCAGGACCGTCCACAGCAGCATCGCGCCGGTGAGGGCGACCGCGAAGGTGACCAGCGGTGAGGAGCCCAGCGCCGCGTAGCCGACGAAGGGCGTGTCCGGCTGGGCGAAGGCGAGCTTGCCCCAAGGGAAGCCCCCGAGCGGCCAGCGGGCACGCAGGGCCTCCTGCGCCACCCACAGGGCGGCCGTCCACAGCGGCCAGTAGGGCAGGCGCACGACCATGGCCAGGCCCATGGCCATGGGGATGAAGTAGACGGTCTCGGCCCCGGCGATGGCCAGCCAGACGTCGATGCCGAAGATGTCCTGCCAGCTGACCAGCGGGACCATGAGGGTCGCGCCGGACAGGGCGCCCAGCCAGGCGGCTCGGCGCATCCGCGTGCCGCCCACGGCCACGAGCAGGAGGGCGGCGCTGAGCGGCCCCAGCCACCACAGGCCGTACGGGGGCAGTGCGAAGAGCTGGGCCAGGCCCGAGCCGATCGCGGCCAGGACCCGCCAGAGGAGGTCGTAGCGGCCCCAGCGGTGCCCCGGGGCCAAGGGGGACCACGTCGTGGCCCGCGCCTTCGGTTCCGGTGCCGTGGTGTTCGGCGGGGGTCCGTCGGAGGCCGGGGCTGTGCCCGACCCCGTGTGCTCGGCAACCACGTGGGGTGCTCGCTTTCCGCTGGTTCGAGAGGGTCCTAGCGGTCAGCATATTGGGGGGACGCGGAAAAGGCCCGAGCCACCCTTCGGACCGGCTCCGTCCCGTAGGCGGCGAGCTCGGAATACCGTTGTCTACTGGATGTTCGGGCCTTTTCCGGGTCCAACCCCCCGCCCGGTCGCGGTACTCCGCCCCTCACCCGATCCCAACTGCACCTGGCGCGTGGTGCAGCGTCCAATCGGACGAGCGGGGGCCGCACAACCGGTCCGTCCAGTGCTGGACTGGTCGTTAGGCTACCCAGACTCCCCGACCCCTTGTCTCAACTCAGCCGCCGTGTCGTGGCTGCCGCGTCAAGTGATGGGAGGGAAGAAAGTGATGAACCGTCGGACAGGCTAACGCACCTGGGGCCAGCACGCCAGTTAACCTCCGGTGGTTTGTGCATGACCGCAATCGGATCGAAACATTACACGCTCTGGACAATCTGATCGCAATCATGTCTGATGTGATCAACAAACCAGCCCACTTCGATCAACTTCGAAAGTTAGGCCGGGGTGGACGGATCGTCGGCCACGAGATCCCCCACCGTCACGCCACACCACCGACCCAGAGCGGGAGCCCAACCATGGCGGAGATCGTCCTCGAAGGCGTCGACAAGATCTACGGCGGCGACGTCAAAGCCGTAGACGACCTGAACCTCCAGATCAACGACGGCGAGTTCATGGTGCTCGTCGGCCCCTCCGGCTGTGGCAAGTCGACCGCGCTGCGCATGATCGCGGGTCTGGAGGAGATCTCCGGCGGCACCCTGGTGATCAGTGACGAGATCGTCAACGACCGGCCGCCCAAGGACCGCGACATCGCGATGGTCTTCCAGAACTACGCGCTCTACCCCCACATGAGCGTCGAGCAGAACCTCGCCTTCGGACTGAAACTGCGCAAGGTCGCCAAGAGCGAGATCGCCCGCCGTGTCGGCGAGGCCGCGGAGATGCTCGGCCTTGAGCCCTACCTCAAGCGCAAGCCCGGTGCCCTCTCCGGCGGTCAGCGCCAGCGCGTGGCGATGGGCCGCGCCATCGTCCGCGAGCCGCGCGCCTTCCTCATGGACGAGCCCCTGTCCAACCTGGACGCCAAGCTGCGCGTGCAGATGCGCGCCTCCCTGAACCAGCTCCACGAGCGCTTGGGCGTCACCACCGTCTACGTCACCCACGACCAGATCGAGGCCATGACCCTCGGCGACCGGGTCGCGGTGCTGCGCGACGGCCGCCTCCAGCAGGTCGACACCCCCAAGCGCCTCTTCGACTCCCCCGTCAACCTGTTCGTGGCCGGGTTCATCGGCTCCCCCGCGATGAACTTCGTCGACGCCGAGCTCTCCCGCGACGGCGAGGGCGCGGTGCTCAAGTTCGCCGACCACGAGCTCCCGCTCAGCGCCGACTTCCTCAACGAGCGCTCGCACCTGAACGACTACGTGGGCCGCAAGGTCATCCTCGGTATCCGCCCCTCGGACTTCAACGACGCCGAATTCGACGGCAACACCGGTCCGCGCATCGACGTCACCGCCGACATCACCGAGGAGCTGGGCACGGAGATCAACGTGATCTTCGGCATCGACGCCCCGCCGGTGCGCCACGAGGACGCGGCCGCGCTCGCCAAGGACGCGGCCGGTGACGGCGAGGAAGCCGCCGAAGCCGCCCTGCCCCTGGGTGACAGCCGCTCGCAGTTCACCGCCCGCGTGAGCCCGCGCAGCAGCGTGCGCCCGGGCAGCACCATCAGCCTGTCGGTGGACATCAGCCAGCTGCACTTCTTCGACCAGGACAGCGGTCTGGCGATCGGCCACCCCGACAACGTCTAGAACCCGTCGTGAGCCCGCGCGGGCGGCACCCGAATCCCCTCCCAGGTGCCGCCCGCGCTTCTTTTCGGCCGGACCGCTTCCCGCCGCTGACCGCCGCTCACGCACCGTCTCGGGTCAGCGGCTCAGTTTCCGACCCAGATCGCGGCGTTGAGCGCACTGGCGAAGACGACCCACGCCAGGTAGGGGGCGAGCAGGAGGGCCGCCGTCCGGCTGTGCCGCCAGGCCAGCACGATGGTCACGGCGACCGCGACCGCCAAGAGCACGATGTCGATGAGCGCGGCCCCGTACAGGCCCGCCCCGAAGAAGAGCGGGGTCCACGCGGCGTTCAGCGCCAGCTGGACGGCGTAGACGGTGAGGAAGGCCCCGGCCCCCTGGATCCCGGACGCCCGCCACACGAGCCAGCCCGCCGCCGCGATGAGCACGTACAAGGCGATCCACACCGGGCTGAACAGTTGGGCGGGCGGGGCCCAGGCAGGAAGTTCGAGGCTCGCGTAGACGCCGCTCGACCCTGCCGCCGCGGCACCCCCGGCGAGCGCCGTCGCCAGAACGGCCAGCGCGAAACCGGCCGCTGCGACCAGTGACCTGCTCGGCGCCGGAGTGCCGTGCACGGTGTTCTCCATGGTCTCCCCCTCAGATGAACTTCTCTCCCGTCCCTACCCGATCCCGGTTCCCGCCCGCGCAGTCCGCCCTGGCCGCACCCGCAAACCTTCCCTTTCGGTGACATTCCTGTTGCAGCAGGCCAGGCATCTCTTCCTTGACCGTCGTGTCGCGGCGGCTCAAACATGTGAAGGTGCGCAACCGAGCCCCCGGAGTCGCCCTCGCCCCCGACCCCACGTCGGTCGTCGACACCCTGCACGGCTGCCCCGTGCCGGACCCCTACCGCTGGCTCGAGTCGGCCGACTCGCCCGAGACCCTCCGCTGGCTCGAGGAGCGCGGCCGCGAGTACGAGCGCGCGGCGGGCTCCTGGCCCCTGCGCGAGCCGCTGGCCGCGCGTATCCGCTCCCTGGTGGCCACCGACCTGTGGTCCGGACCCACCCACCGCTCCGGCTCCGTGTTCGCGACCGTGCGCCCCGCCGGGGGCGAGCACCCGCGTCTGGTCGTGTGGCGCACCGACCCCGTCGCCGCTCACCGCTCTCCCGCCGCGCCAGAGTCCCCCTCCGCGCACCCGGACTCCCCCACCACGGCCCCAGGGGTACCGCACACCGTCTACGATCCCAGCGCCGACGACCCGAGCGGACGCACCACCCTGGACGCCTGGGAACCCAGCCCCGACGGACGCCTCGTCGCCCTCCAGACCTCCTCCGGCGGCGTGGAACGAGGCGGGCTGCGCGTGATCCGCGCGGCGGACGGGGCCCCGGTGGGCCCGGCCGTGCCGGGGGTCCGCTACTCACACGTGGCCTGGCTGCCCGGGGAGGGGCGTTCCTTCTACTACGTGCGTCGCGACGGCGCACAGGGGGTACGAGGCGTGTGGCTGCGCCGGATCACCGACGGCGCCGAGACTCTCGTACACGACTGCACCGGGCCTGGAACGGTCCCCGGTGTGCGGGTCCTGGGCGACCGCTGGCTGCTGGTGACCGAGAGCCACGGCACCGGTCACCGCACCGACCTGTGGCTGGCCGACCTGGACAAGGACCCGCCGGAGCGGCCCGTGTTCCGCCCGGTCCAGGTGGGCCCGGAGGCCGAGACCGAGGCACGGTTGGGCCCGGACGGCCTGCTGTACCTGCGCACCACCTTGGACTCCCCCCGGCGCCGGATCTGCGTGGTCGACCCCGCCGAGTACACGGACGGGCCGACCGGCGAAGACTCGGACGGGCACACCGACAGGCGCACCGGCGGTCCCGGACCCGAGCGGTGGCGCGAGGTCGTACCCGAGTCCCCCCGAGCCACATTGGACGCCTTCTGCCCCCACTCGAGCGCGCGGGGTCCGGCCCTGCTGGTGGTCCGGACCCGGCTGGGCATCAGCGAGGCCGCCGTGCACGACGCCGCCACCGGGGCCCGCCGCCACGCGGTGGAACTGCCCGGTGAAGGCATGGTGTCCACCCCCGAGTCCGCCCCCGACGGCGCCCTGTACCTCGGCTACGCGGACGTGGCCACCCAGCAGAAGGTGCTGCGTCTGGGCCCTGACGGGCGAAGGCCCACCGCGTGGCCACCAGCCCCGGAAGCCACCGAAGCCGACACCCCCGACCGGCCGCCCTCTCCCTCCGTTGAGCGGACCGTGGTGTGGTGCCGGTCCGAGGACGGCACCCGGGTACCGGTCACCGTTTTCGACGCCTCGGGCGGTTCGGGCCCCGGGCCGACCATCCTGCACGCCTACGGCGGCTTCGGGCGCCCGCGCCAGTTCGGGTTCAGCGCGACCGTTCTGGCCTGGTTGCGGTCCGGCGGCCGCTACGCCGTGGCCCACGTCCGCGGGGGCGGCGACGCCGGACGCCGGTGGCACCTCGAGGGTTCGGGCCGGCGCAAGCCGCGCGCCGTGGAGGACCTGGTAGCCACGGCCGACGCCCTGGTCTCCGCAGGGTGGTGCAGGCGCGGGCAGCTGTGCCTTTCCGGCGGTTCGGCCGGTGGACTGCTGGTCCTGGCCGCCGCCACCGCCCGCCCGGACCTGTGCTCGGCGGTGATCGCCTCGGCCCCGCTCGCGGACATGGCGCGCTTCGAACGCCTGGGGCTGGGCCGGATGTGGACGAGGGAGTTCGGCACCGCGTCCGACCCCGAGGACTTCGCCGCCCTGATGTCCTACTCCCCCTACCACCGGGCGTTGGAGAGCGCCCTGCGCACGCCGGGCCTGCAGTATCCAAGTGTCTTGCTCACCGGGTTCCACGGCGACACCCGGACCGACGCCGCCCACCCGCGCAAGATGTGCGCGGCTCTGCTGGCCGCCGCCGGTGAGGGGCGCGCACGGCCACCTGCCCTGCTCCGCTACGAGCGCGACGTCGGCCACGGCCCGCGCTCGGTGAGCAGAGCTGTCGGACTGGCCGCCGACGCACACGCGTTCGCGGCCCACAGAACGGGGCTGACCGGGCGCTGACGGTGCCCGGGCGAGCCCCGGCCATGAGGAACAACGGCACACAGAAAGCGAGGTGCGGTATGGACCCCATCGAGGTTGAGGTCGAGGACCTGGCGGAGGTGACCTCCCGCGACATCACCGCGGGCGGCGACAGTGACGGCACCGACTCCAGCTCGGACTTCATCTGATCCGGTCCCGCCCGTCCCGGCTGCCACGTCCCGGGCCGGGCGGGTCCTTCCCACCCGCTCCGTCCCCCGCTCCCCGAATCTCCACACCCCTCCGCGGGGTGAATCCGCGCGCCCATCCGACCCGTCCGTTCCGGAAAGGACCGCCGTGACCGCCGATCCCGGCCACCTGTTCACCCGAAACCTGTGCGACGTCGTGGGCCGCGACGCCCTCACCACCCGCTTGTCGGAGGAGTTCGTCTTCGCCGACCTGGGCACGGACGCCGTGCGTTCACTGCTGACCTTCGACGACCTCAACCGGATGCTGGCCACCTGTGCCCCCGAGCCGCCGCGGCTGCGGCTGCACCGGGACGGGGCGCCGGTGCCGGTCGACCGCTATACCGAGCAGGGGACGGCCTCGCGGACCTCCCGTCGGATCGTGCGCCCGGAGTCGCTGTACCGGGAGCTGCGCGCCGGGGCGAGCCTGGTGCTGGACGGGATGGACCGGATGCACCCGCCGATCGGCGCGGCCGCCGACGACCTGATGCGGCTGACGCGTGAACGCGCGCAGGCCAACCTGTACTTGATCTGGGGGGAATCCCGGGGGTTCGACACCCATTGGGACGACCACGACACGGTGATCGTCCAGGTGGAGGGGACCAAGCACTGGCAGGTGCACGGCCCGGGTACGCGACCGCACCCGATGAAGAACGACACCGACCACTCTCACACCCCGCCCCGGGACGCCGACGGGGAACTGCACACGGTGTGGGAGGGAGTGCTGCGTCCCGGGCAGGTGATCCACGTGCCGCGCGGCTGGTGGCACACGGTGACGGGTACCGGTGAGGTGAGTATGCACCTGACCTTCGGTTTCACCCGGGCGACCGGGATCGACTGGGCGGACGCACTGGTGCGGAAGCTTTTCGAGGAGGAATCGTTCCGGCAGGACCTGCCCCGGTTCGCCGACCCGGACGCCCGGCGCAAGCACCGCCACGAACTGGTGGCCCGGATCACGGAGCTGGCCGAGGGGATGGATCTGGACGCCTTCCTCGCCGAACGCGACGCGCGCTTCCCCCGCCGTACGTCGTTCTCGCTGCCATGGCCGGTGGAGGAGGGCACACCCCACGCCGAGGCCCGCGTGGAGTTCGTGCCGATCCTGCCCCCGCCACTGGAGCACGAGGGGACGGGCGAGGACGCCAGGGTGGCGCTCACGGTGGCCGGTAAGCGGTACCGGCTGCCCGTCGTGACGGAACCGGTGTTGGGGGCGATCGCCGAGCACCGGGAGCTGTCCGTGGCGGAGCTGGCCGACCGCGCGGGCGTGGAGGTGGAGGTGTGCGCCCAGGTGGTGGCCGTGCTGAGCCGCCACCACCTGGTCCTGATCCGCTGATTCCCGGGCGGCACCCGCCCCGGAGCACCCCGTTCGGATAGCCTCGCCCCGCTGGGGCTCAGCGGAGTGAGGGGATGGCCGAGTGGGCGAGCACGTGTACGACGTGGTGGTGGTCGGCGGCGGGCAGGCCGGGCTGGCCTCCGGGTATTTCCTGCGGCGGCGCGGGCTGGACTTCGTCATCCTCGACGACGGGGAGGGGCCCGGTGGCTCGTGGGTGTCGTTCTGGGATTCGCTGCGGCTCTTCTCAACGGCCGCGCACAGCCCCCTGCCCGGCTGGTGGATGCCCGAGGAGCCCGGCCAGGAGTATCCCTCGGCCCGGCACGTGGTGGAGTACTTCGCCGCCTACGAACAGCGCTACGAGCTCCCGGTGCGCAGACCGGTCCGGGTCGGGCGGGTGGAGCCCGCCGGTGACCTGCTGCGGGTGGTGTCCGACCGGGGATCGTGGCTGGCCGGGCACGTGATCAGCGCGACCGGGACCTGGCGGGCGCCGCGGATTCCGGACGTTCCCGGCCGCGGGGTGTTCGAGGGCCGCCAGCTCCACACCGTGGACTACCGGAACCCGGCGCAGCTGGCCGGGATGCGGGTCGTGGTGGTGGGCGGCGGCAACTCGGCGGCCCAGATCCTCGCCGAACTCTCACCGGTGGCCGAGGCCGTGTGGGCCACGCCGCGCCCGCCTCGGTTCCTGCCCGAGGAGTTGGACGGAAGCGCGCTGTTCGAGCTCGCGACGCGGCGGACGCGTGCCCGGGAGGCGGGTGGACCGGGGCCCGCGGGTCTCGCCGACCTCGGAGACATCGTGGCGGTGCCGAGCGTGCGGGAGGCCCGCGAACGGGGTGCGCTGAAAGCTGAGCCGATGTTCGACCGGCTCACCAGGCACGGGGTGGCCTGGGCGGACGGCACCGAGTTCGGGTGTGACGCCGTGCTTTGGTGCACGGGTTTCCGGCCGGTGCTGGACCACCTGGAACCGCTCGGGGTGCGCGGCGCCGACGGGCGGATCGTGATGGACGGCCACCGGGCCGCGGCCGAGCCCCGCCTGTATCCGCTCGGGTACGGCGAATGGACCGGTCCGGCCTCGGCCACGATCATCGGGGTCGGCCGGGCCGCCAAGGCGACAGTGGCGGCGATCGCCGAGGCGCTGGGTCAGTCCTCGCGCCGGGAGCGCACGTAGGCCTCGACCCCGTCGAGGATGCGGTGGAGGGAGAAGTCCAGGCCCGCCGCCGGCCCGCTGTGCCGCGAGTAGCCGGGGGGCAGCTCATCGAACGTGCCCTCGTCGAAGGTGCGCAGGACCGTCGGGAACTCCTCGGGGTCGAGGACCCGGCGCAGGCTCTCCACCCATCCGTCCTCGTTCTCCGCCACGGTGGTGCCGTGCGCCTGGGCGGCCAGCGCCATGTCGTGCTCCATGCGGAGCACGTCCCGGAGCGTGTACGACAGCAGCAGCAGGATCTCCAGTGACTCGGCGAAGGTGAGTCCGGAGGCGGTGATCTCGCGGAGCCCGGCCTCCATCCACCTGAGCCCGTTGGGGCCGGAGGGCGGGCCGGACTGCGGGACGTAGGCCACCCACGGGTGGTTGCGGTACTGGGCCAGCGCCTCGTGGCACCACTGCTCCACCCCGGTTCGCCAGTCGCGGTCGGCACACGGCTCCGGCGGCGGCCGGTGCATGGCCGCGTCACTCATGAGGGCGAGCAGGTCTTCTTTGCTGTCCACGTGCCGGTAGAGCGACATGGTGGTGTAGCCGAGCTGCTTGGCCACGCGCTGCATGGAGACGGAGTCCAGCCCTTCCGCGTCGGCGATCCCGATCGCGGCGTCGACGATCGCCTCCCGGCTGAGTTTGGGCTTGGGTCCGCGCTTGGCGGCCTCCTTGAGTCCCCACAGGAGTTCGATCTCCCGGCTGAGCCCGGTCGTCGGTTGTTGCTCGCTCGTCATACCCCACCAGTCGTCCGTACTGCTCTTCGACGCCGGGTACCGGTGCGGACCACCGGCTCCCGGTACTCGGTTGACACCCATCCTAGATCTGTGTATTACTTAAACAAATTAGTAGATGGCATACACAGTTTATGGGGAACGCAGTATGACTGAGTCAGCACCGCCGGCTATCCGTGCCAGAGGCCTCCACAAGCGCTACGGCGGTACCCGGGCCCTGGACGGGCTCGACCTCACCGTCGCCGCCGGCACCGTCCTGGGCCTGCTCGGACCCAACGGCGCGGGCAAGACCACCGCCGTTCGGGCACTGGCCACCCTGGTGCGACCCGACGCGGGAACCGCCGCCGTCGGCGGCCACGACATCCTCACCGAGGCAGAGAAGGTCAGGTCCGTCATCGGGCTGACCGGGCAGTTCGCCTCCGTCGACGAACTCCTGACCGCCCGCGAGAACCTCGTGATGTTCTGCCGCCTGTACGGCTTCGACCGGCACGGCGCACGCGAGCGCGCCCAGACGCTCCTGGAGCGATTCGAGCTCGGCGACGCCGCCGACCGCCCCGCCAGCGGATATTCCGGAGGGATGCGCCGCCGCCTCGACCTGGCGGTCAGCCTCATCCAGGAGCCCCGCATCCTGTTCCTGGACGAGCCCACCACCGGGTTGGACCCGCGCAGCCGCATCCGGGTGTGGGACGCGGTCCGTACCCTGGTCGACAGCGGGGCCACCGTGCTGTTGACCACGCAGTACCTGGAGGAGGCCGACCAGCTCGCCGACTCGGTCGCCGTCATCGACCACGGCCGGGTGATCGCCGAAGGCACGCCGGACTCCCTGAAGTCGCAAGTGGGCGGTGACCGCTTGGACGTACTCGTCCACGACCCCGCCGACCTCACCGCCGTCGCCGATCTGCTGAGCCTCGCGCTGCACGCCGGCCCGCACGTCCACGCCGCCGAACGGCGGATCAGCGTGCCCGCCGAGGACCGGATGGCCGCCCTGACCGGGGCCGTGCGCGCCCTGGACGGCTCCGGGATCCGGATCGCCGACATCGGTGTGCGCCGCCCCAGCCTGGACGAGGTCTTCCTCGGCCTGACCGGCTCTCCCGCCGAGCCGCCCGCCACCGACTCCGGTGACGGTGCCGACTCCGGTTCCGACAGGGCCGCGACCCGCGCACCGGCCACCGACGCCCAGCCCGCCACCACCGCCGAGGGGGCCGCCCGATGAGCGCCACCACACCTACCGCCGAAGGCGGTGCCGCTCCCCGCCCGCAGCTGACCGGCGCGCTCCCGCCCCGCTACACCACCCCGGGGTGGACCAAGACGTGGTCGGACATCCTGGTCCTGACCCACCGCAACCTGCGCCACATGGCCCGTGATCCGTTCGAGGTGATCATCGCGCTCAGCATGCCGCTGGTCATGGTCCTGCTGTTCGGCTACCTGTTCGGCGACCTCATGTCCGGCGCGGGCACCGAGAACTACCGTGCGTACCTAGTGCCCGCCATGCTCGCCATGGTGATGGTGAACGGTATCGCCGGGACCGCGACCGGCATCAATCGGGACAGCACACGCGACGTCATGAGCCGCTTCCGCTCCATGCCCATGTCACCGA
Organism: Nocardiopsis nanhaiensis; assembly: GCF_054778635.1. Taxonomy (NCBI): domain Bacteria; kingdom Bacillati; phylum Actinomycetota; class Actinomycetes; order Streptosporangiales; family Nocardiopsidaceae; genus Nocardiopsis; species Nocardiopsis nanhaiensis. Next base: position 39,314 of record NZ_BAAGZJ010000040.1, on the reverse strand, counting down.
TGGCGATCCTCGGTGCCCGCACCCTGACCGATATGGCGCGAGCCTGCGTCGAGGTGGCACTGCTGCTGGCTTGCGGTGCCCTCATGGGCATGCAGTTCGAGAACGGTGTCCCCGGGATCCTGGCCGCCGCGGGTGTCCTGCTGCTCTTCCGCTTCGCACTGGTGTGGTTCGGGGTCCTTCTCGGCCTGCTCCTGCCCAACCCGGACGCGGTGGGCGCGATCGTCTATCCGCTGGCCATGCCGCTGACCATGCTGTCCACGGCCTTCGTCCCGTCTTCGGCGATGCCGTCCTGGCTCGCCCCGGTGGCCGAATGGAACCCGCTGTCCGCCGTGGTCACCGCCATCCGTGAGCTGTTCGGCGGCCAGGCCCTGCCCTCGGACGCCTGGCCCTCGGAGAACGCCCTGTTCCTGGCCCTGTTCATCCCGACCGCCGCGATCGTTGTGTGCGTACCGCTGGCCCTGCGCCGCTTCCGCCGCCTCAGTAACTGACCGAGCACCGCCGACCAGCCAAGGAGACCGGCCGTATGGCGCCCCCCACCACCGAAACCGCCCACCGCCCCACACGCCAAGCCCCGCCCCTTCCCTGGTGGCAGCGGCCGTGGATCATCCCGCTGGCCCTGTTCAGCCTGACTTTCCTCGCCTTCAGCATCCCGCCGTACACCACGTTCGACCCCGATACTGCCCGCTTCCCGATCCGGGAGGACATCGCCTGGCACTACCCGATGATGCTGTCCCACATCTTCGGCGGAGCGTTACTGACCTGCCTGGTCGTCTTCCAGGTCTGGCCCTGGTTACGGGCGAACCACCCGCGGGTCCACCGCTGGAGCGGACGCACCTACGTCCTGCTCGGGGTCCCCTTCGTGGGCATCCCCGCACTGATGATCGCCCCGCTCAGCCACAGCGGCACAAGCACCGCGATCAGCAACACCGTGTGGGCCGTCCTCTGGCTGACGTTCACCCTCATCGGTTACCGCATGGCCCGCCAGCGCAGGTTCGCCCGGCACCGCGAGTGGATGCTGCGCAGCTTCGTCCTGGTGTACGCGATAGCCCTCAACCGGGTGATCGTGTTCACGCTGATCCTCGGCCTGTGGCCGTTCCTGGACGTCCAGGATGGGGCCGATATGGCGAAGGTGGGACTGGCGATCGCCCCGGCCAGCAGTTTCCTGTCCTGGATCCTCCCGCTCCTGTTCGTCGAGTGGCGGCTCCAGTACCGCAAGTCTCGCCGACGGACCCGACACGCCCGGGCCACCCGTGAGAACGGCGCCACTTCCAGCACGCCAGCACCGTCCCACACTGGCTGAACACCCGCCGCAATCTACGCGAACCCACTGTCACCGGGGCCGCGCACCCGCCCTGAACAGCCCTTCTCCCCGACACAAACCGGCCAGGATTCAGCAAACTCGCCCCGTGGCGCATTGCTAGGCCAGCCTTCATTAGGGTAGCCTCACTTAAGAGGCGCAGATGAACCCGTCCCCCGGTGGTAGCTGCGACCACAGCACCCCCACGGAGACGCCGGTTCCGCCATGCGAAGAAGGGTTTTTCGGTGACACCAGATCCGCTCGACGCGCTCCGCAGTGTCTGCACGCAGCTCAAGTTCGCGCCGTTGCCGGAGATCACCCGTCTCGAAGACCTCCACGGCAGTCCGGCCGACAGCGTCCAACGGCACACCGTCACCTCCATGACCGAACAGGACTGGCTCCCGGTCCTGTTCGACAAGCTCCGGAACGAGCACGGCCCCGGCCACCGGCTCCCCGCCGCCACCAACTTCCTGCGGGTCACCCTGCGGGAACCCGTCTTCCTGGTCGCCGCCTCCCTGTACCTGACCGGACGCGCCCCGCTCCTGACCCCGGACACGCTCCACCTGCCCTGGGACACCGTCCGATCCAGGTTCGGCAGGCCCGTCGTCGTGGACGTGCGCACCGCGGTACTGGACGACGACCCGGCCGCCGACCACTCGGACACGGTGGTCGCCCGGGACGAGGACGAGCAGCTGCGGCTCGCCGCCGAGGCGCTGTTCGCCACCTTCGAACCGCTGCTCGACACCCTGCACGCGCACTCGCGCGCGGGCAAGCGCACCCTGTGGGGCTGGGTGCTCGACACCCTGCACTTCTACATGCTCAACCCGGCCCGCTACCTGGGCCAGGACGCCGAACAGGCCTGGGACCTGGCCACGCGACTGGGCGAGGCAGTGGTAGAGGCGGGCGCGGTCACCCGCAAGCGCCCCCGGCTCTTCCCGTTCGCACCCGGTCACCCGCGGGGTACCTGGGCCGTCCGCGGTACCTGCTGCTTCGACTACAAGGGCGACCCCGAGCACGGCTACTGCACCACGTGTCCGCTCAAGTGCGACGGCGAACGCCAGGAGGCCCTGTCGGAGTGGCTGCGCGACCCCGCGCTCGCCCCCTGACAGAGCTTCCCGCCAACGGGAAGCCGTCAACCGGTCAACTCACCGGGGCCTCGACCGGGCCGGTGAAGAACGGTTCGAACACCACGTGGTCGGGTTCGATCTCCCCTTCCACAGTGATCGCACCGCTGGCGCTCTGGCCCGACTCGAGGATCTGCACCCCGATCTCGTTGTCGTCCATCGAGATGGCCTCACCCGGTTCGTGTTCGGCACCCTCGGCGTCCACGACGGTGAAGTAGAGCGGATTGACGTCCAGGGCCGCCTCCCCCGCGTTGGTCACCGACACCTCGACGCTGGTGTAGTCGCCGTCCGTATGGAGGGAGCTGGGCTCGAACTCGGTGCCGGTGGCGGTCACCTCGGCTTCCGACTCCCCGGCCTCCTCCTCGGCCGGTTGCTCGGGCGCGCTGTTCTCCGGGCCGCTCTGCGGCCGGGGAGCCGCGTCGGCGACCAGGTGGAGCAGTGCCCCGCAACCGCCTACGAGGAGGAGCAGGATCAGCACGGCACCGCAGCCGATCCCGAAGATCTTGCCCCAGGGGGTCTTCTTGGGCGGCGGCGGTTGGTATCCCCCCGGCCCTCCGTAACCGCCCGGGGTCTGGGGCACGCCGGGCTCCCCCGGGTACTCGCCGTAACCGGGGGCGTAGCCCGCGTGCTCGTAACCGGCCTGCTCCGGACCGCTGGGGCCGTAGGAGATCTCGCCCGGGTCCAGAGGCTCCGGCGGCGCCCCGGTGGGGTGTCCCCCCGGGGGTTCCGGCGGGGGTTCGCCGGGCGGTTGGCCAGGAGGTTGACCGGCGGGTTGCCCGGTTGGCGAACCGCCGAGCGGATGGTCTGGCTGTCCGGAGTAGACGGGCTGATCCGGGTTACCGGTGTACCGGGACTCTTCGGGCTGGCCGCTCCGCTGTGGTTCGGGGGCCGGGCCGCCGTACTGGTAGGCCCCGTTGGAAGGGGGTTCGGGCGGCGGTTCCTGGGTTGGGAACTCGTGCGCCGGTTCCCCCGGCGGCATCGCTCCGTCCTCGATCGGGTCACCCGGGTCACCCGGACGCCACTCCTCCGGAGGACGGTGGTTCACCGGATCCTCTTCCGGCCGCTCACCGGCCCCTCCCCCGGGATCCCGCTCGCTCAATGAGAACACCCCTTCATCCAGCGGAACTGGCCCACCGAGGCCGGCAGGCGCCTCAAAACTGCACCTTAACCGCGCAAAGTTGGGTTCGAAGGATGCTCACGGGGCGTTTCCGGTAAAGGTCCGGGCGAGTTTGCCCGCCCCGGACGGCCCCTGCCACCGGTCAGCCCGAACGGCTCCGTGACAGCAGCGCGCGGACGGCCAGTACGAACACCGGGACCGTGAACAGCGCGGCGAACAGGTTGAGGCCGCCGAAGCCCGCCGTGGACAGGACCATCCCGGACAGGGCACCCGCCGCCGCTCCCCCCAGGTTCATCGCGAGGTCGCTGAAGCCCTGGGCGCGCGGGCGCGCTTCCGCGGTGAGTGACTCCGCCAGCAGGGCGCTCCCGGAGACCAGCCCGAAGGACCAGCCCAGGCCGAGCAGGATCAGGCCGGTGGTCACCAGGGCCTCGTTGTGCCCGGCGGTGCCCGAGATGGCCGTGGCGAGGAGCAGGACCACCTGACCGGCCAGGAGCACGGACACCCGCCCGACCCGGTCGGCGAGCCAGCCCACGACCGGGGAGAGCGCGTACATACCGGCGATGTGCAGGGAGATCGTCAGACCGATGACGGTGAGCGCGGCCCCGTGGTGGGACATGTGCACCGGGGTCATGGTCATCACCGCGACCATCACTGTGTGGCTGGCCACGATGCCCACCACCGCCAGCAGCGCGCCCGGGCTGCCAGCGATCGCACGGAGCCCGTCGGCCAGGCTGAGCTTCGCCTTCGGGGCTCCGCCCTTGGCCCGCTCGGCCGGTTCGGCCTCCGCGGTGGCGGCGAGCAGCGGATCGGGGCGCAGCAGGAACCCGATGAGCGCGGCTCCGCCCAGGAACCCGACCGTGGTGAGAAGGACCGGTCCGAGGAGGTCGGTGAGGCCCAGTGCGGCGGCCAGGCCACCGGTCGGACCGATCAGGTTGGGGCCGACCACGGCGCCCACGGTGGTCGCCCACACCACGATCGACAGGTCGCGGCCACGGCTGCGCTCAGAGGCCAGATCGGCCGCCGCGTGCCGCGCTTGGAGGTTCGTGGCGGTCCCGGCGCCGACCAGGACCATCCCGGCCAGGAAGAGGGCGAACACCTCCCAGGCCGTGGCGGCGATGACCACGAGCCCGCCAAGGGCGCCGAGGAGCCAACCCAGGGTGAGCCCGGGGCGGCGGCCGCGCCGGGCCGCGGTGGCGGCCAAGGGCAGGGCGAAGACGGCCGCACCCAGAGTGATCATCGTGGTGGCCATGCCGGACCACGTATCCGACCCGCTCAGGTCCAGGGCGATGAGCGCGCCCACGGCCAGCATGGCGCCCATGCCGATACCGCCCACGACTTGGGCGAGCATGAGGACCAGTACGGTGCGCCGTTGCAGGCGGGACCGCCCGGCCTCGGTAAGGACGGCCTCGCCCCCTGTGGTTTCCGTGGACACGCAGCCAACCCCCGATTCATCCGGCCAACGGACGAATCGTAGCCCTTCGGTGGATTTCGGACCATGCCTTACGGAACATGGCTCCCGCACCGGTCAACCTCGGCCGTAACGCCAGCGCAGGAAGCCGTGCTCGCGCTCCACGTAGCGCATCTCCGCGTAGAGGAGGTCGGGGTCGTCGGCGTGGACGACCACACCGCCCTCCGGAACCACCGGCCAGCAGGCGAACGCCCAGAAGCTACGGGTGTAGGTCCCCCAGAGCACGACCCACGCGCCCTGCTTCTGCCACTCGATGTGTTCGGCGACCTGGCGCCGCTCCTCGTCCTTGTCGTCCATGCCGACCCAGGGCATACCCGACCGTCGGGTGTCCGATCAGGCCGGAACCGGCCAGCTTGCGGGGTTTTCGCGCATCCCGCACGCCTTTCGACCCCCAGGTCCGCACGGACCTCGGCAAACGCGAACGCCCGTGCCGGAGCACGGGCGTTCGGGAGGAGAACGGGTCCAGTCAGCGACCGGCGACGAGACCGCTGCCGGGGACCGGCTCAGCCGGGTCGTTGCCCAGCGCGACGATCCTGTTCTCCCGGTCCACGTGCACGATGTGCTGGACGTGCTCGGCACGCTCCCGCTCGTCCACTTGGGCGTAGCCGATGATGATGACCAGGTCGCCGGGGCTCACCAGGCGCGCGGCCGCGCCGTTGATCCCGATCACTCCGGTGCCCCGCTCACCGACGAGAGCGTAGGTGACCAGGCGGTTGCCGTTGTCGATGTCGACGATGTGCACCTGCTCGCCGTCGACGATGTCGGCGGCCTCCATCAGGTCGGCGTCGATCGTCACCGACCCGACGTAGTGCAGGTCGGCCTGGGTGACCGTGGCACGGTGGATCTTGCCGTTCATGAGGGTGCGCAGCACTGCTGATGCCTCGTTTCAGGATGTCTTGCGGACTACAGGCCCCGTCCGGGGTCCCGTGCGTATCCCATGATGGCGTCCCGCGGGAACGGCGTCGTCCACCGGGGTCCGTTGAGCGCCGGACGCTCAGCCCAGCTCTGATGTCCCGCGGCTCCCGGCTGTCGCCGCCCCGGCGTACCCTCGCCGGGACCACATCAGACCCGCAGGAGACCCACGTGCCCGAGGCAGTCAGCGAGGAGGGGTGGTCGGCCGTCAGCCGCCTTCCCCTGGACGAACAACTCACCGCGTTGGGGGCCGCGCTCGCCCTCAACAAGACCCTGGTGGAGGTCCTCGACCGGGTCGCCGAGCTGGCCGTACCGCGCTGGTACCTGACCGCCGGGTGCCTGTTCCAGACAGTGTGGAACGTCGTCACCGGTCGGCCGCCCACCCACGGGATCAGGGACTACGACCTCTTCTACTTTGACCCCGAGGACCTCTCCTGGGATGCGGAGGACCGCGTGATCCGTGCCGGGGCCGCCCTGTTCGCGGACCTTCCAGCCAACGTGGAGATCCGTAACGAAGCCAGGGTGCACCTCTGGTACCAGGAGAAGTTCGGGATCCCCTGCGCCCCGTATACGAGTGTCGAGTCGGCGATCGACTCCTTCGCGGCGACCACCTGCTGCCTCGCCGTCCGCCAGGAGGCCGACGGCCGCTGGCGGTTCTACGCCCCGCACGGGCTATCCGACGTCTTCGGCCTTCGGCTGCGTCCCAACCCGGTTCTGGCCCCCGGCTCGGTCTACCGGGCCAAAGCCGAACGCTGGCAGGGGTTGTGGCCCGAACTCACCGTGCTCCCCTGGCCCACCGACTGAGCCCGAGGACGAACCACTGTGGAACGCCCAGGTCCCCGAGCACCCCACCCGCGTGTACGGGCAGGTCGACGGGGACCCGCATGTGATGATCATGCGTGGGAGCACGGGGCCCGAGAGCGGGCCCCGCGACACAGGGGAGGTCCGGGCATGGAGGGACGGCACCAGCACCACGACGCGGTGGTGATCGGGGCGGGGTTCGCGGGGCTCAGCGCCGCCCAGGACTTGGTCCGGGCCGGACTGTCCGTGCAGCTCCTGGAGGCCAGGCCCCGCGTGGGCGGGCGCACCCTCACCCGCTACCTGCCCGACGGCACCCAGTTGGACCTGGGCGGACAGTGGATCGGACCGACCCAGCGGCGGATCAGCACAGTGGTGGCGCACTACGGCATCGGCACCTACTCCACGCCCGCGCACGGGGAACCGGTAATCGACATCGACGGAGAGCGGCGCACCGCCGCGCCTCCCGAAGCGGACGCCCTGCTGGAGACGGTCGACGCGATGAGTCGGCAGGTGCCGCGCGAACGCCCCTGGGACATCCCCGAGGCGCGGGACTGGGACCAGCAAACCTTCGCCTCCTGGCTCGAGGAGACCGGATACGACGAGCCGGTCACCCGCTACGTCGCCCGGGTCATCTCCGGCGGGCTCCTGGCGGGCAGCCCCGCCGAGACCTCCGTGTTGGAGACCCTCTTCTACATCGCCAGCGCGGGCGGAGTCGAGGCGATCACCGGTTACGAGGGCGGCGCGCAGCAGACGCGGATCGTGGGCGGGGCCCAGGTGATCGCCGAGCACATGGCCGCCGACCTGCCCCCTGGCGTGCTGCGCCTGGGCGAACCCGTGGTGGGTGTCGAACACTCCGCCTCGGGTGCGCGGATCACCACTCGAACGCACGCCTACACGGCCTCGCGCGTCATCGCCGCCGTCCCGCCCGCCCTGGCCTCGCGCATCCGCTACGATCCGCCGCTGCCACCCCTGAAGGACGGCGCGCTCCAGCGCACCCCGGTCGGATCGGCCCTGAAAGTCCACGCGGTCTACCCCACCCCGTTCTGGCGCGAGCTGGGCCTGTCCGGACTCTCCACCTCGGCCTCCGGGGTGCTGACCGAGACCGTCGACAACACCCCGCCGACCGGACCGCGCGCGGTTCTGACCGGTTTCGTCTACGGGGACGACGCCGTCCTGCTGCGCCGCTTCGACCTGGAGGAGCGCCGCAGGACCGTCGTGGAACGGCTCGTCGAACTCTTCGGTGACGGCGCCCGGGAACCCGAGGAATACGTGGAGTTCGACTGGATGGCCGAGGAGTGGACCCGAGGCTGCTTCTCCGGTCACCTCGTGCCGGGGGCGACCGTCCCCTTCGGGCCCGCTCTGCGCGCCCCGTCCGGGGTCATCCACTGGGCCAGCACCGAAACCGCCACCGAGTGGAACGGCTACTTCGACGGCGCGCTGAGTTCGGGCAGCCGCGCCGCCGCCGAAGCCCGTGAGTCCCTCGGACGCTGACACCACCGGCCCCACCGGCCCGGTGCCACGGTTCCGGAGGGCTCCCGTCACCCGTCTGGCCTCTAGGCGCCTTCAGGGTCTGGCCCCTAGACGCATTCAAGGCTGTTAGGGTCGCGACCCAGCGACCCGTCACCCGACACCGAGCTATTGCTAGGGGGCGACCCCGATGAGTGCCGCCGAATTCGACGCCCGCCGCTACTGGGACGAGCGGCTCCGCAAGAACTGGTCCCTGCACGGCGTGGGCATGGTGCGGCTGGCGCGCAGCTACAACCAGTGGATGTACCGTGTGCGCGCCCGCGTGTTCCGCAGGACGGTGCGGCGGTCCCGCATCGACACCCCCAACGCGTCGGTCCTCGACATCGGCTCGGGCACCGGCTTCTACGTCAACGCCTGGCGCGATCTGGGCGCCCGCGAGGTGCGGGGGATGGACATCGCCGACAGTGCGGTCGAACAGCTGCGCGAACGCTTCCCCGAGGTCCCCTTCGAGCGCGCGGACGTCTCCGACGGAACACCCTTCGAGGACGGCGCCTTCGACGCGGTCTCCATCTTCGACGTGCTGTTCCACATCGTCGACGACGACCGCTACGAGCAAGCGCTCACCGAGATCCACCGGGTCCTCGGCGCAGAAGGGCGCTTCATCTTCACGGAGAACTTCGTCCCGGAGCACCGGGCCGGGCGCAAGCACTACGTGAGCCGTTCCCGCACGGCGATCGAGGACCTGCTGCACCGGGCCGGGTTCGAGGTCGTGCGGCGCAGGCCCGCGTTCGTCTTCATGGCCCCGCCGGTCGCCTCCGACAGCCGCTGGCGCTGGGCCCTGTGGTCGAAGGTCCTGCTGCGCCTCGCCCGGCGCGAGCTGCGCGGCAAGTACCTGGGCGCCGCGATGTACCCCTTCGAGTTGCTCCTGACCGCGGTTCCGCTCCAGAGCCCGGTCATGGAGATCGTGGTGTGCCGCAAGCGCCGTACCGACGACTGACGCGCCACGCCCGGCCTGTCGGGTCGGGACCGTCACCGACTCCTCCCTTCGGATTCGCGCTTGACGCGGCGTCAACGCGCAGACTGGTCCTCGAAGGATCGTTCTGGACGAGGAGGCCGGTATGCGACGACGGCGGCAACACCCGTGGCGGGGCTACACGGCCGCGTTGGCGTTGGCCGTGACGGCCTCAGCGTGCACCTCCGCCCCCGGGGAGCAGCCCGAACTCGCAGCGGGACCGGATCGCGTACTGGTCGACGAACCCGCCGAATTCTCCGCCAGTGGACTGACCCCCGGCACGGAGGCCACACTGTGGGTTCGCACCACCGACGGCCAGGGTCGCCTCTGGGCCGCTTGGGGCGTCTTCGTGGCCGACGCCGAGGGACGCGTCGACCCCGCGGCCCAAGCACCGGAGTCCGGCTCCTACGACGGGGTGCACTCGGAGGGCCTCCTGTGGTCCATGCGGGTCACCGACGGGGCATCACCGAACGGCACCGCGCCCGTGTCCGACGGCGACACCGAGCTCAACCTCACCGTGGGCGTGGACGTCGGCGGCCACACCCTTGCTGAGGAGGACACCGTCCGTCTCCTCCACGACCCCGGGATCCGCACCGAGCGCCTGGACGGCACGGCGGGCGACCTGGTGGGAGACCTCTACCTGCCGCCCGACAGCGGCCCGCACCCCGGGGTGCTGCTCCTAAGCGGATCCGAGGGCGGGCGGGCCCAGCCGCAGTTGGCGGAGCTGATGGCCAGCCGGGGCCTCGCCGTCCTCAGTCTCGCGTACTTCGCCGAGGCCGGGGTTCCGGACAGCCTAGAGTCGATCCCCGTGGAGTACGGCCAGGACGCACTCGGGTTCCTGGCCGACCACGAGGATGTCGCGGGGAACCGGGTCGGCGTGATCGGCGCCTCCAAGGGGGGCGAGTTCGCGCTGCTGCTCGCCTCGTCCGACCCGAGGGTGGGCGCCGCCGTGTCCGTGGTCGGCTCCGGAGCGGCCATGTTCGGCATCCCGTCCCCCACGGCCACCCAGCCCGAAGGGGGAGGCTCCTGGTCTCGCGGGGGCGAGGACCTCCCCTACCTGGAGTTGTCCCCGAACCCGCCCGAAGGTGCCCTCGGTGCGCTGCGCGGCCACCCCACGCCCCTCGACTGGAGTTACGCCGGGGCGCTGGAACAGGCCTCACCCGCCGAGCTGGAGGCGGCCACGTTCCCCGTCGAGGAGCTCGACGGCCCACTCCTGCTGGTCACGGGAGCCCAGGACCAGCTCTGGCCGCCCGACCTCACCGGACTGGCCGAGGACCGACGCGCCGAGCACGGGGATCCCGGAGGTACCGAACGCGTCGACCACCCCGAGGCAGGCCACGCACTCCTCGGGGTGCCGAACCTGCCCACCACCTACTCCGGTGCCGCGCCGCTGGTGCCCGTTTTCCTCTGGATGGAGCTCGGCGGTGACCCTTGGGCCAACGCGGAGGCGGTCGACGACACGTTCCACCGCTCCGTCGACCTCTTCCACGACGCCCTCGGGGAGGCGCCATGAGCCCGTTCCGCAAGTGGGCCGGTCGATCCAGTGCCGAGGCCGACGCGACCGCCCCGTCACTGCCCGCGCCCGGCTCCGTCGGCGGCATCGCGCTGGCGTCGGCAGTCGGCGTCGTGTTCTCCGGCCTTCTGGCCGCCGCCGCGCTCGCTGCTGGCTACCCTCCGCCGACCGGGGCGGCCGAATTCGCCGCCCTGCTCCCCAGTGCGGTGGGCCTGACGATGGTCGGGTCGGTGGGGTTCGCCGCGGCCCGCAGCGGCCACCGGGCACCGATGGTCCTCGTCCTGCTGGCCGCCGTGGCAGCGGTGGCCGCCGAAGCACTCGCCCCCGCACACCAGGTGGTGATCGGGGGCGAGCGGTTCACCGAGGGAACCCTCTGGATCGGGGTGTCCGCCTCCGCGTGGCCGGTGCTGCTCCTGGTCGCGGCCGTGGTGTGGTCCGGCGAAGCGCGTCTGAGGACGGGGCGCGAGGAACCCGGTTATCGGCGCTACGGACGGTGGCGTGTCCTCACCAGCGCCGCGGTGGTCGGCGCCGCCGCGGCCGCCGCCCTGGCCGCGACTCTGCTCCCTTCGGCCGAGGTACCGGTGGGGCTGGCTGTCTGGGGTCTGGCAGGGCACGGCCTGACCCACGCCGTGGCGGCCCTGCTGTTGCACGGGCCGCGGTTCGTCCTCCCCATGGCCACTCTTCTGGCCGGTGCCGCTCTCGCCGTTCTGGACACGGCCACCGTCGTGCCCGGGGCGTCGGCCACGGTGTACCTGGCCCTGTGGCCGGGCTACCTGGTGGCCGCGCTCGGAGCCTTGGCGGTCGAGGCGGTGGCCCGCGGCCTGGTGCGGCTCGGCCGACGGGCCAAGGCCCGGGCCGACCTCAGCGCATCCGGTGCTGGTAGGCGCGCAGAGCCAGGGGAAACAGCACCGCGTTGAGCACCGCGATCCACACCAGGCTGGTGGTGAGCGGTCCGGCGACCTCTCCGCCAAGGGTCAGCGCGCGCATGGTGTCCGCCATGTGGCTGACCGGGTTGACCGCCGCCCAGGCCTCCATCCAGCGGGGCATCGTGGCGGGGTCCGCGAAGATGTTGCTGCCGAAGGTCGGGATGATGATCGCCACCTGTCCCACCCCCATCGCGGCCTGGGGTCCCCTGACGAGCATCCCGAGGATCACCGAGGCCCAGCACATGGTCAGTCCGAACAACAGGGCCAGTGCACAGGCCGTGAGCAGGGAGAGCGGGTCGGTCTGTACGCGGAAACCCATCAGGAAGCCGACCACGAGCAGGACGGTCAGCGCGATCGTGTACCGCATCGCGTCGCTGAGGACGGTGCCGACCAGCGGCGCGGACCGGGCGATGGGCAGGCTGCGGAAGCGGTCGAACACGCCCTTGGAGATGTCGGCGTTGAGCGCCACCCCGGTACCGATACTGGCGGAAAGGATCGACATCACCATGAGCCCCGGCACGAGGGACTGCAGGTAGTCGCCGCGGTCCCCGGCGATCGCGCCCCCGAAGAGCGTCGCGAAGAGCAGCAGGAACAGGATCGGCTGGAGGAGGGTGTCCACCAGCGTGATGGGATACCTGAGCAGGGAGCGCACGTTGCGCTCGGCCAGCACGACGCCGTGCCGGAGCCCCTGTCCGGGACTGATCCGGATCCGAGTGGGCGTGGTCCGGGTTCGGTCGGTTTCGCGGGTCGTGGTGGTCATCGCGGGCTCCCGGTGAGGGTGAGGAAGACGTCGTCGAGGCTGGGCAGGCGCAGGGCGAGTTCGTCGGTGCCGATGCCCTCCTGGTCCAGGCGGCGGACCAGGGTGGAGAGCAGGACCGGGTCGTCGACGGGCGCGGTGAGCGTTCCTTTGGCGGTGTCGCGCGCGGGAACGGAGCCGCCCAGCAGCCCGGTGAGGATCTCCTCGGCCCGGACCAGGTCGCCGGGGTGGACCGGGCGCAGGTACAGCGTCTGGCTGCCGATGCGCTGCTTGAGTTCCTTGGGGGTGCCCTCGGCCACCGTTCGGCCGTGGTCGATGACCACCACGTCGTCGGCGAGCTGCTCGGCCTCTTCCAGGTACTGGGTGGTGAGCAGGACCGTCGTACCGGCATTGGAGAGCCCTCGAACGATCTCCCAGAGCTGGTTGCGGCTGTGCGGGTCGAGGCCGGTGGTGGGTTCGTCCAGGCACAGGACGGTGGGGTCACCGACGAGGCTGGCGGCCAGGTCCACCCGGCGCCGCATCCCACCGGAGTAGGTGCGCACCGGCCGGTGCGCGGCTTCGGTGAGCCCGAAGCGCTCGATCAGCTCCGCTGACCTGCGCCGGGCCGACCTCCTGGAAGCGCCTAGCAGGCGGCCGACCAGTTCGAGGTTCTCGGCCCCGGTGAAGTTCTCGTCGACCGAGGCGTACTGGCCGGTCAGTCCGAGGCGGCGGCGTACGGCCACCGGATCGCGCAGCGCGTCGTGGCCGTCGATCCACACGCCGCCCTCGTCGGGGCGTTCCAGGGTCGCGAGGACTCGCACGGCCGTGGTCTTACCCGCTCCGTTGGGGCCGAGCAGCGCCAGGATGCTCCCGGCGGGCGCGGCCAGGTCGACCCCGCCCAGGGCCAGGGTCTCGCCGAACCGCTTGACCAGGCCTTCGGCCCGGATACTGGTGTCCATGGTGTTCCTTTCTCGGGTCGGGAACACCGTGCCAAGGAGACCGGACAGCGGCCGGACAGAACGCGGACAGCACCGGAGGCGTCCCGGACGTCCCCGGACGACGATGTCGGTGTCGTGTCCGTCAGCCCTCGAAGCGCCACTCGGGGCCAGGGTCGGCGGGCACGCCCCGGAGCTCGTGGCGCAGTCTCCGCACCCGAGGGCTGCCCAGGTCGGGGCGGCCCCGGAGCCGGGTGGCTGCGGCCAGGGCACGTGCGGACTCCTCCGGTCGGCCCCGCTGGAGCAGCAGGTCGGCGGCGAGTTCAGCCACCCCGGCGTTCAGGAAGGCCATCCCGACGCCCTCGATCAGCTCCCACGCCTCCCGTAGCGCGACCCCCGCCTGCACGTCGTCGCCCTCTGCCAGCCAGACGGCGCCCTCGGACATGTGCAGTTCCATACGCAGGTACAGCACGTCCATCCACGCCCGGTCCAGCAGCGAGCGCGCTTCGGTGAGCAGCGCGCGTGCCCGGACGGCGTCCCCGTTGTCCAGGGCGACATCGCACATCCGGCACAGACCCAGGATCCGGTACTCCAGCCGGAGACCGCTCTCAGCGTTGAGCGCGGAGAACAGGGTGCGCTCCGCACGGGCGCGGTCTCCGCACCGCAGCCGCTCGTAGCCCAAGGCGATAAGCGTGCCGGGGAGCAGGTCCCCGGCCGGACCCTCCGGATCGATCAGCTCCAGTGCCTGTTCGATATCGCGTACCGCTTGCTCGTTGTGGCCGCGTTGGGAGCGCAGTTGGGCCAGCGCGGGCGTCATCATGGCGACCATCCACTGGTCCCCGACGTCTTGTGCGGCGGTGACCGCCTCCCCAGCGCGGACCTCGGCGGTGTCGGGGTCCCCGGTGGCCTCGGCGAGGCCACCCAGGTAGCAGAGCCCCGCGGACCGCACCCAGGGGTGGGGGTGGGCGCTGGCACGTTCGGCGATGGCGGCCAGACCGTCGTGGTCACCCAAGGACTCCGCCTGTTTGGCGCCGATCACCACTACCGGGGGGAAGGCCGCCATGATCCGGTCGTCGTCGACCATCGGCACGATCTCCGCGGCCTCCCCGGACCGGTCCTGACCAGGGAGGGCCGGAAGCATGGAGCGCGCGACGAGCAGGACGGTCCGCGTCGTGGTGTCAGTCGCGGACAAGTCGATTCCGTCGAGGCGGCGGGCGCCCTCCTCGAACCGGCCGCGCATGACCCAGTACCAGGTCAGAGCCCGGGCCAGCCGCGCGGCGGCCGCGTGGTCCCCCGTCTCCGTGGCGTGTGTGAGGAGGCCGGAGAGGTTGTCGTGCTCGTCGTCGAACAGGCGCAGCGCGCGGCCCTGGTCGGTGCCGAGCAGTCCGTGGCCCGCGCTCTGCGCGTGCTGGGTGAGGTGTGCGGTAGCGGTGGCCCAAGCCCGTTCTTCCTCCCCCGTTTCCCGCAGACGCTCCCGTGCGTAGGCCAGGGTGGTCTCCATCAGTCGGTAGCGGGTGGGACCGCCGCGGGAAGCCGTGGGCCGCAGCAGCGAGCGGTCCACCAAGGAGGCCAGCAGGAAGGGCACCTCGGTGGCGGGCAGGTCGTCCAGTGCGCACACTTGAGCGCCTCCCTCGGCGGTCGCGCCGCCGGGCAGGACCGACAGGCGCCGGGCCACCCGCTGTTCGGGTTCTGAGAGCAGGTCCCAGCTCCAGTCCAGGACTGCGCGCAGGGTCCGGTGCCGCTGGGGCACGGTGCGCCGAGCGGCCGAGAGCAGGGCGAAGCGCTCGTCCAGGCGGTCGGCGATCTCCCGGACCGTCATCGAACGCACCCGCGCGGCGGCCAGTTCGATGGCCAGGGGCAGCCCGTCCAGGCGGCGGCAGATCTGCGCAACAACCGGCAAGTCCTCCGGGCACGGTTCCGTGCCGGGCGCGGCCAGTGCGGCCCGCTCGGTGAACATTCGCACGGCCACGGAGCTGCGGCTCTCTGTGACCTCCAAGGGGTCCACTCGCAGCACTGCCTCCCCGTCCGCGGCCAAGGGCTCGCGGCTGGTGGCGAGCACGCGCAGCCCGGGGCAGCGGCCGAGCAGTTCCTGGACGGTCTCGGCTACCCCGTCGAGCAGGTGTTCGCAGTTGTCCAGGACCAGGAGCCTGGGACCATCGGAGAGCACGGACGCCAGCTGGGACAACCGTCCCCGGCCGGTCGGCCCTTCCAGTAGGGAGGAGCCGCCCACACCCACGGCATCGGCCACCGCGTCGACGATCCCCTGCTCCTCCCAGAGCGGCGCCAGCTCCACGAACGACGCCCGCCTCAGGTCACCGCCGAGAACGGTGCCTGAGGAGAGGAGTTCGACGGCGATCCGGGTCTTGCCCACCCCGCCCGGCCCGAAGAGGGTGACCAGCCGGTGCTCGCCGAGCAGCCCCGACAGGGCCTTGAGCTCGTCGCCGCGGCCGTGGAAGCGGGTGAGGTAGGGGGCGATGCGGTTCCCGGAGGCCGTCGGGGACCCTGTGGCGGTTACGGAGTCCGCGGAGCGCAGGAGGTCGGTGTGGAGCCCGCGCAGCCAGGGCGCGGGGTCGGCGCCCAGTTCCTCAGCTAGGGCGTTGCGCAGCCGGTCGTACACGGCGAGCGCCTCAGCGTCGCGGCCGTCGGCGTGCAGGGCACGCATCAACAGCCCGTGAGGCCGCTCGCGCAGCGGGTTGTGCTCGCACAGGCCACGCAGCTCGGTCAGGAGCGCGGCCGCCTCCCCTTGCCGTGACCGGGCTTCCAGTACGTCCTCGGTGGCGGTCAGCTTCAGCTCGGCGAGCCTGTGGCGAGTGTGTTCGGCGAACCGGGTGTTGATCCCTGCCAGCGGTTCCCCGCGCCAGAGCTCCAAGGTGCGGGACAAGGTATCGGCGGCCTCGGCCGGGTTGTGGTCGGCGAGCTGGCGGCGGCCGCGCTCCGCCCGCGTCTCGAAGCGGTGGAGGTCGACCTCCTCGGGGGCCGCGTCCAGCACGTAGCCGCCGGGAACGGCCCTGGGGCCCAGGTCCCCCGCGCCGTATCCGCGCAGCATCGACCGGGTCCGTGAGACCAGGCGGGCCAGGGTCTCGGTGCCGCCACCCGGCGGGTCACCGTCCCAGACCTCCGCCAAGAGCAGGTCGGCGGTGACCGTCCTCCCGGGCGCGAGCGCCAAGCGGGCCAGCAGTACGGCGGAGCGCCCGCTGAGGGAGGGAAGGGCCTGCCCCTGCCCGTCCCGAAGGACGAGGGGGCCCAGGATTTCGACGCGCACACCGCAAACCTTTCAGAGCGGGCGCCCCACCACCAAGCCCGTGGACGGCCGTTCCCGGCCACGCCCTCGGTGCCCCGCTCCCCCGCCGCCGGTCAGTTGAGCGACGAGTACGCGACCACGCCGCGGCGGACCAGGTCGGCGGCCTTGCGGGCCCTGCTCCGCACCTGCGGGTCGGCCGCCGCCCCGGCGATCTGGCTGAGCATGTCCACCAGCATCTTCGCGGTGCGCACGAAGTCGCCCGCGGTCATTTCGGACTGGCGCAGGATCGCGTCGAGCCGGTCGCCTCGCGCCCAGCGGTGCGCGGTCCACACGAAACCGAGGTCGGGCTGGCGTTGGAAGGAGACGCGGTGCCGGGACTCCACCTCGTTGAGCTCGCCCCACAGCCGCATCATCTCCGAGAGCGCCTCGTCGACCGCGCCCTCGGGCACGCGCGGGAAGGCGTCGTCGCCCCGGCGCGCCTCGTAGACCAGTGCGGCGACGCAGGCGGCCAGGTCCACCGGGTTGAGGTCCTCCCATACGCCCCGGCGCAGACACTCGGCGACGAGCAAGTCCAGTTCGGAGTAGATCTTGGCGAGCCTGCCGCCGTCCTCGGAGACCTCGTCCCCCGACAGGTAGTCCAGGTCCTCCAGGACGCCGCACACCCGGTCGAAGGTGCGGGAGATGACGTGGGAACGCCCCTCCACCCGGCGGCGCAGCACGTCCGTCTCCTTCTTGAGCCGGAAGTAGCGCTCGGTCCAGCGGGCGTGGTCCTCGCGGTCGGAGCAGCCGTGGCAGGGGTGCTCCTTGAGTTCGGCGCGCAGCCGCCGGATCTCCGGATCCTCCTGGTCGCCCCGGCGCTTGCCGCGCTCGTAGGCGGGGTCGCCGCCCTGGTCCCTGAGCTTGTTGCGCAGCGTCGAGGCCAGGTCCTGGCGAGAGCGGGGAGAGCGCGCGGAGAAGGACTTGGGGATGCGCATCCGGCCCGACGGCTTCACCGGGACGGTGAAGTCACTGGCGTTGAGCCGCTTGACCTGTTTGTCCACGGTCAGGACCAGCGGCGCGGGCAGGTCGTGGCGCAGCCCCGGGTCCAGGACCACGGCGTGCCCGGAGAAGCGGCCCGAGGGGACGCGGATGATGTCGCCCGTGCGGAACTTCTCCATGCTCTCCAGGGCCTCGTCGCGGCGCCGGGCCGAGCGGTCGCGTGAGAGCTCGGCCTCGCGGTCGCTCAGGTCACGGCGCAGCGCCGCGTACTCCATGAAGTCGCCTAGGTGGCACTCGGCGGCCTGGGCGTAGCCCTCCAACGCTTCCTCGTGCTTGCGCAGCTTCCGCACCAGGCCGACCACCGCGCGGTCGGCCTGGAACTGGGCGAAGGACGCCTCCAGCATGTTGCGGCTGCGCTGGCGGCCGACCTGGCCGACCAGGTTGACGGCCATGTTGTAGGAGGGCTGGAAGCTGGAGTTCAGCGGGTAGGTGCGGGTGCCCGCGAGGCTGGCCACCGACTCGGGGTCGGTCCCGGCCTGCCAGATGACGACGGCGTGGCCTTCCACGTCGATACCGCGCCGCCCGGCCCGGCCGGTGAGCTGGGTGTACTCGCCGGGGGTGAGCGGGGCGTGGGTCTCGCCGTTCCACTTGTCGAGCTTTTCGATCACCACGGTGCGCGCCGGCATGTTGATACCTAGGGCGAGCGTCTCGGTGGCGAAGACCGCGCGGATCAGCCCTTGGGAGAAAAGGTGCTCGACGACCTCCTTGAAGGTGGGCAGCATGCCCGCGTGGTGCGCGGAGATACCTGCCTCCAGGGCGCGCAGCCAGGAGTCGAAACCGAGCACGGTGAGGTCGGCGCGCGGGATGTCCGCGCAGCGCGTCTCCGCGTACTCGCGGATGTAGTCGGCCTCCTCGGGGGTGGTGAGGACCAGCCCGGAGGCCACGCACTGCCGGACCGCGTCGTCGCACCCGGCGCGGCTGAAGACGAAGGTGATCGCCGGGAGCAGCCCTTCGGCGTCCAGCTCCTCGATCATCGTCGGGCGTGTGGGCGGTGCGAACCGGGTACGCGGGCGCACGTTGCCGCGGGCCCGCGTCTGCGGGTGGCGGCGCCGGTTGGCGAGCTGGGTGGTGCGTGCGTCGTCCTCGGCGGTACGGCTGAGGTAGGGGTTGATGAGCAGCTTCTGCCCGCCCACCTCGATCTCCTGCGGACGCTGGCGCTGCGACCGGCGCCGATCGCGTTTGCGGCGGTTGCGTCCTCCGCCGCTCTCTTCGGCGGCGGAGGCCTCCTCCTCGGGTTCGACGAAGAGGTCGTGGATGCGCTTGCCCACCATCACGTGCTGCCACAGCGGCACGGGGCGCTTCTCGTCGACGATGACCGTGGTGTCGCCGCGTACCTGCTGGAGCCACTCGCCGAACTCCTCGGCGTTGCTGACGGTCGCGGACAGGGCGACCATGCGCACCGACTCGGGAAGGTGGATGATCACCTCCTCCCAGACCGCACCGCGGAAGCGGTCGGCGAGGTAGTGGACCTCGTCCATGACCACGTAGGCCAGTCCGCCCAGCGTGGACGAGCCCTCGTAGAGCATGTTGCGCAGTACCTCGGTGGTCATGACGACCACCGGCGCCTCGCCGTTGACACTGTTGTCGCCGGTCAGCAGCCCGACCTGGTCAGCGCCGTAGCGCTTGACCAGGTCGTTGTACTTCTGGTTGGACAGCGCCTTGATCGGCGTCGTGTAGAAGCACTTGGTGCCCTCGCTGAGGGCACGGTGCACGGCGAACTCGCCGACCACGGTCTTACCGGAACCGGTCGGCGCCGCGACCAGCACCCCGTGCCCGCCCTCCAGGGCCTTGCAGGCCCTGATCTGGAAGGGGTCGAACTCGAACCCGTAGAGCCCCTGGAAGGCATCGATCGCGGCGCTCGAAGCGCTCTGGCGCCGACGGAAGGCGGCGTACTGCTCGGAGTGACTACTCATAGGACCATCAGCCTATGAGGTCAGCTCCAGCATCTCGACCGCTTTGGGCACCACGTCGCACACCAGTCTCGGGGGCCCCATACGCTCGCCGTCGGCGAAGGCGGTCCCGGCCTCACCTCGGATGGTGACGGAGCGTCCCCGGTCGAGGACCACCTCGTCGAGGTCGAGGTGGCTCCCGTTGAAGACCTTGGGGAACATGCGCAGGAACCGGCCCAGCGGCCCCTCCTTGACGAAGACGACGTCCAGCAGCCCGTCGTCGGGAACCGCCTCCGCGCACACGTGCATGCCGCCCCCGTAGGCGGAGGTGTTGCCGACCGCGACCAGCATCCCGGGTTCGGCGATGCGCCGGTCGTCGATGTCGATCTCGAAGTCGATGGGGCTGAAGGAGCGCAGTTCGGCGAGGAGGCCGACGAGGTAGCCGGCCCGGCCGATCCCGAAGCGGAAGTTGTTCACCCGTTCGTTGACCCTGGCGTCGAAGCCGCAGGCCAGAACGCTCATGTAGTAGCGCTGGGTACCGTCGGCGGTGGTCAGGCGCACGACGTCGCTGGGGCGGGTGCGCCCCTCCAGGATCGCCGTGGCCACGGACTTGGCCGAGCCTCGTGGGAGGCCGAAGGCGCGCGCGATGTCGTTGCCGGTCCCGGCGGGGATGACCGCTAGGGGGACCCCGGAACCCACCACACCCTGCAGGGCCTGGTGGGCGAGGCCGTCACCGCCCACGGCGACCAGGGCGTCGGGGCCGTCGGAGGCGGCCAGCCGGGCCAGGCGCCGACTGTCCGCCGCGGAGCGGCCGGTGTAGACGTGCACGCGCGCTCCCGCGCCGCGCAGGGCCTCTTTGAGGCGCACCGCGATGACGGAGGCGCGGCGCCGGCCGGAGGCCGGGTTGACCAGAAGGGCGATATGAGGGGGCATATGCCGGTCCTTAGCTACCCACAGCTGGGGTCGGGATGGTGTACGGGGACGGGTGAGGCACCCGCACACCCGCCGCGCCCGAGTGTGCGCGCCGCCGGTTCAGGAGTCCTCGGTCCCGGACCCCGGCCCGGCTTCCTCACGCTGGCGGCGATGGTACTCCTCCATGGCCTCGGGAGTGTTCAGAGGGGAGGGTACCCAACCGGCCTCGACCTCGGCCTGGCCGCGCTGGATCGCGATCTCCTCCTCGGTGAGGTACTCCTCGGGGATGTCGAACTCGCCGTCTCGGGCGCCCAGGACGAAGGCCTCCCACTCGGCGGGGGTGAAGAACAGGGTGCCCTTCTCCGGCGACTTCCCGTCCCGCACGGCACGGAAACCGTCGTCGAACTCGGCGACCTCCACGACCGCCTCGGCGTCCGGCTTGGACAGGGAGGAGCGCATCCATACGGCATGGGTGGTGTCGTGCCATTTCTCGTTGCCCATGGCCTCGGGCGGCAGGTCCTTCTTGGCCTCAGTCTGCTCGCTCATCACGTGCTTCCCATATCCGCTTCTGGTTGCAGGGGCCGAGGGGTATGGGGGTCAGAGCCGCCCTTCGGCCTCAGGGGCAACCAAGCGTTGCCCCTGGCCCGAACCCTAGCGTGCCTGGATCGGTCTCACAGCCGCTTGACAGGTGAACGCTCAATCGCCTTTGCCGCGGCCCTTGCCCGATTCGGACCCCTCGAACTCGTCCAAGGTGGAGGGCTGGTCGTCGATCTCGGAGATCTCGTCGTCGTCCAGGTCGCTGGTGGGGTCCTTGCGCTTCTTGCGGCGGTCGTTGAAGAAGCAGAAGAGTTCGGCGATCTCGAAGAGGACGACGAGGGGGACGGCCAGGGCCAGCATCGAGACGGGCTCGGCCGGGGTGACGATCCCGGCGATCAGGAAGGCGCAGAAGATGATGACCCGGCGCCACTTGGCGATGGCGGCGTGGCTGAGGACGCCGACGATGTTGAGCAGGACCACCAGCAGCGGCAGAACGAAGCCGAGGCCGAACATGACCATCATGATGAGCATGTAGTTGAGGTACTCACCGATGGTCAGGAACGGGTCCGCCTCGTCTGGCAGGAACCCGAACAGCATCTGCAGGGCCAGCGCCGTGATCGTGTACGCCAGGCCGGAGCCGACGACGAACAGGATCCCGGCCAGCGGGGCGAAGATGTAGGCGTACTTCTTCTCGCGGCCGTGCAGAGCGGGGGCGACGAAGGCCCACAGCTGGTAGAGCCAGAACGGCCCGGTGACCAGGGCACCGACGAGCAGCCACACCTTGAAGGCGACGAAGAACGCGTCGAAGGGCCCGGTGACGATGAGGGAGCACCCGCCGCCGTCGACGACCTGGGAGGCCGGCAGCGAACAGTAGGGCTCGGTGAGGAAATCCCACACCTGGTCGTAGAAGATGAAGCCGACCACGGCGCCCAGGCCCAGGATGATCATCACCTTGGCCAACCGGTTGCGCAGCTCGCGCAGGTGGTCCATGAGCGGCATCCGGGCGTCCGGGTTGGCCGATCGGCTTCGGGACCTCATGGTGCGGTCACTCTCTTCCCATTCGGGCCCGCGCGGGCGGCGCGGACTCCCGCTGACAGCAGCCGTCCGGCGCGGCACCCCTCGGTCGGTACCGCGCCAGTCCACGTGCCAGAGCTATTTGTTGTAGGTCTGGTTGGTGGGCTCACCGGACTCGTTGACCAGGCGCTGGCCCGCGGGCAGCTGCGGGTAACCCGGCTGCTGGTTGTTGGCGCCCGGCTGCTGCGGCTGGGAGGAGGACTGCTGGTCCTGCGGCTGCTCGCTCTGCGCGGCGGCCCCGTCGGAGTCCTTGGCCTCGTTGTCGTCGTCGACAAGGCCCTTGCTCTCGGCCTTGAGGATACGAGCGCTCCGCCCCAGGGAACGGGCCAGGTCCGGGAGTTTCTTGGCTCCGAACAGCAGAATGGCCAGGATCACCAGGATGGCGATGGTAGGTCCGTTGAACGGTCCCATGGTTCTACCTCTCTGTGCGGCGCGACCAAGCGCCTCTGATGGTACGCGTATTCGACCGCGGGTCCTTCATGTACCCGTTCCCGCGCCTCGAGTACGCTCACGCAGGTCAGCGCTGCTCGCCTGGTACCCGCCCGCCGCCCGTGTCACCGCTTCGGACAGCACGGAAGCGTCGCGGCGCACCCTCAGGGCGAGGGCACCGACGACGAGCGCTCCGGAGCAAAACATGCCGAACAGGACAGCGAGGGCGATCACGCTCTCACCATATCCCGTTCCGGATGACCTACACCCCGCCCCCGGATGAACAGGTAAGCCTCACTCCGGCGACGAAGTGGTCTCGACCAATTTCTCGGAAGTTTGAGGTGCGCCGTAGTGCTCCAGGGCCCGACGCGCCTCGGACCGCACCTCTTCGGCGAGGCTGCCCGGGGACACCAAGCGCCCCTCCCGCCCCAGGGACAGGGCCAACCGCGCCACCCAGGCCGGGGCCGGCGTACGCAGCGTCGCCCGCACCCCGCCACCGGGAAGCTCGGTGACCGACTCACACACGTAGTCCTCGGTGACCCAGCGCGCGGAGGGCTCCAGGACCAGGGTCACCAGGGCATCGCGTTCGGAGCGCTCCAGCACCCCGGCCGACAGGTCACGGCGGCCCACACCCTCGGGCACCTCGGCCGCGTAGGGCAGCACCGTCAGCTCCAGGACCCGGTCCAGGCGGAACAGCCGCACGTCCTCGCGCAGACGGCAGTAACCCTCCAGGAAGGTGTGCCCGTCCTGGACCACCAGCCCCAGCGGATCGACATCGCGCTCGGTCACCCGGTCCAGGTAGCCCGACAGGTAGCGCAGGTGCAGGCGCTGGCCGGCCTCCAGCGCCTCCGAACAACGGCGCTGGGTCTGCGTGACCTGCTCGTCCGACTCGACCCGGACCTGCACAGCGTCGGCCAGGTCGCTGACCACCGTGCCGGCTGCGGTACGCAGCTTCTCCCCCACCCGCTTGAGCGCGCTGTCCTCCACCCCCCGCGGTTCGGGCAGCGCCTCCAGCAGCGAAAGGCCCACGACCAGGCTGGCCGCCTCGTCAGCGGTCAACCGCAGCGGCTGGGCCAGGGTGTCGGCGTTGCCGATGATGATCTCGCCGGTGGCTTTGGCCGCGTCCAGGTCCACGTCGATCAGGTCGCCGGGGGTGTAACCCGGCAACCCGCACATCCACAGCAGCCTGAGGTCGGCCACCACCTGGCGCTCACTGAGCCCGAAGTGCCGCGCCACCTCGGGCACCCGCACGTCGCGCCCGAGCGCGTACGGAACCAGCATGAGGAGCCGGTGCAGCTGGTCGGCGGAGCGCGGCCCGCGGGCCGGGGCGTCCTCGCCCCCGCTCTCCCCTGCGGTCTCGGGGCTGTCGCGCTCGACCTGCGCCTCGGCCGCCCCCTCCAGGTGGGAGACCATAGCCGCGCGCACCCCCTCCGGTTCCACCACGACCGCCCGCGAACCATGGGAGGCCACCTGCCGCACCAAGCCGAGCACGGAGTTGTAGGGCAGCGTGATGGTGTCCCAACCGGAGTCGGCACCCTCACGCTCACCGGGGACCACCCGCACCGCGCCGCGGCGCAGGGCGTGCGCGGCGTCGGTGCGCACGCGCAGGGTCGCGGTCCGCTCCGGCTCGGCCCTCTGTTGGGAGACCACCGAACGCAGGTCCACCCCCTCGGGGACGGTCACGTCCGGGCCGGAGCGCTCGACGGTCACCTCACCCTGGATCCGGCCCAGGCGGAAGACCCTCCGTGCGTCCCGCAGCCGGTCATGGCCCACTACGTACCAGTGGCCGCGCAGGTTGACGATGCCCCACGGCTCGATGTCGCGCCGCTGGGCCTCGATCTGGCCGGGCTTGCGGTAGGCGAAGGAGATCGGGCGCCGGTCGCGGACCGCCTGCCAGACCGGGCCGAAGGCGGGCTCGTCGGTACGCATCGCGGGGGTGAGCCCCGGTGCCGCTTCGGAGTCCACCGGGACCCCGGCGGAGCGGAGCTTGAACAAGGCGTCAGCGGCGGCCTTGCCCAGTGAGGCGTGCCGCCAGGCGCGGGCGGCCAGGCCCAGTACCACTGCTTCGTCGGGCAGGAGCTCGATCTCGGGCAGCTCGTAGTCCGAGCGGGAGATCCGGTACCCCTCATCGCCGCTGAACGCGTCGCCGCCACCCACCTGTACGGGAATGCCGCTGTCGCGCAGCTCCCGCTTGTCGCGCTCGAACATGCGCTTGAAGGCCGACTCGGTCTCCGCCTCCGCGTAACCGTGGACCGTCGCCCGGATCTCCTGGGCGGTGAGGTGTCGCCTCGTCGACAACAGGCAGATGACCAGGTTGAGTTGCCGTTCGGTCTTCCTGCGCGACATGGTCCGCACTCCTCTTGCCCGCTGATGTTGCCCGCTGTGTTCACCCGCAGGGGTGGGTCGACCGGGCGGGGCCGCGAGGGGCGCGTCCTCCCACCGCCGGTTCAGCTCCGACGGTACCGTGCCGAGCGCGATCCGACAGCGCTCACCGACGATTCAGGACGCGCCGTCCGCTGAGCCGGGGCAGCGGGGCGGCGGTGCTCGGCGTCGCCGTTTCCCGGGACGGGGGTGCGCCGGGTGGCGGCCATCATGTGTTCGGAGGGCGGGTCGAAGCGGCTCCCGGGGCGGAACATGGCCAGCGAGGCCGGTTCGGCCAGCACACCCTCGTCCACCCTCAGGGTCTCGGGCACGAACACGCTGCCGTCCCCGCAGGTGACACCCCACTTGCGGCCCGTTCCCGCGGACACGATCTGGCCGGGGTCAGCGCCCTCGACCTCCTCGGACAGCGTTCCCGAGCACAAGGTGATCCGGGCCGCGCCGAACATCGCGAAGGCACCCGGGTACGGGGCCGTGAGAGCGCGCACCATCCGGTCCACGTCCCGTCCGGCCGCGGTGAAGTCCAGGTGTCCGTCGCTGGGGCGGCGCCGCGGCCACACAGAGACGTGGCCTGTCTGCGGACGGCGGGGCGCCCGCCCTTCCAGCAGCGCCTCCAGGTTGCGGACGAGGATTTCGGACTGCAGGTGCCCGACCCGCTCGTAGAGGCCGGCCGCGTTGATGTCCGGCGCGACGTCGAACCAGGTCCGGTCCACGATGTCGCCGGCCGTCGGCTCGCTGTCGAGGTGGAAGAGTGTGACGGCACTGGAGCGCATGTCGCGAAGGATCGTCCACGGGATCGGGGCCCGTCCGCGGCCGACCGGCAGCGGGGCGGGGTGCACGCCGACACCGCCGAGCGGAAGCGGCGCCAGCACCTCGTCGTCGACCAGCTGGGACCAGCCCGCGACGACCATCAGGTCGATCCGGTGCTCCGAGAGGGCGTCGCGGACCTCGTCGGTATTGATGTCGGAGGCCCTCAGGTGCGCGATGCCGTGGCGCCGGGTGACGGCGTCGAAGTCTGCGTAGCCGGACCGGTGCGCCAGCTCGGCGGGGTAGGAGACCACCAGGCTCGGCGGCAGCCCTTGGGCGCAGAGCTCCTCGAGCGCCGGTACACCCAGGTGCAGACCCGACACGTAGCAGTACCGCTGGCCTGGCATGGCTCCCCCTCACCCATACTCACCCTGGGTGACCGACTCTACGCTCGAACCGGCCCCGGGAGGGACGTCTTCGCGTACCGGGTGTGTCGGTCCTGGAACGGCCCCGGCAACGGCGAAGCCCCGCGGGGATCACGCGCCCGCGGGGCTTCTACGGAGAGTGGGTCGGTGCTCACCCCACCGGGGCGGGTCCTACTCCGACTCCTCCTCGTCAGCGCCTTCCTCAGGGGCCTCCGGGTTGCCTTCCTCGTCGAGCTCGGGCGGCGGCGGGTTGTCGTAGGCACCGAGGATGTCGACCACGAACACCAGGGTGCCCGCTGGAGCGCCCTGTTCCTCCGCGTCGTCCCCGTAGGCGAGGTCCGGCGGCACGACAAGCATCAGGCGGCTGCCGACGTTCTCGCCGACGATGCCCTCGTCCCAGCCCTCGATGACGGCACCACCGCCGATGGTGGTGTCGAAGGGGACTCCGCCCTGGGCCCACGAGGAGTCGAAGACCTCGTTCTCGCCGGACTCCTCCTCGGGCTCCCAGCGCACGCCCGTGTACTGGACGACGATCTGCTGCTCTTCCTCGACCTCACCGCCCTGGCCCTCGATGAGCGGGGTCACCTCGAGATCGTCGGGGGCATCGGTGTCGGGGACGTCGATAACGGGCTCGGAGTGGCCGTCCTGCGTCACGGTGGGCAGGTCGCCGCCGCCGTCCTCGGTCTGCTCGCCGGGCACCACGGCACCCTGGCTGAAGCTGTCCACCATGTCCATGACCAGGACGCTGGCACCCTCCGGCGCGGGCTGGCCCATCTGCTCGGCCTGCGCCTTCTCCTCCTCGCTCAGCGGCGGGAAGACGTAGACCGCACGGCTGTCGAGCGGCTGGCTGACCAAGGTGTCGGTGATGTACTCCGGCATCTGGTCCATGCGGATGAGGTCGGGGGCCCCGCTCTCGTAGCTGGACTGGCCCTCGACCGGTTCACCCTCGCCGGGGGCCGTCCACTGGTACTGGACGACATTGGCGACGACCAGGTCGTCCGCTGCGACCAGGCCTTCCTCACCAGACCCCTGGCTGACGATCCCCGAGATCTCCTCGTCCGGAGGCGCGATGTCGGGGATGGTGATCTCGGGTTCCTCACCGACTTCGCCGGTGACGTCGGGCAGCCGCGAGTCGAGCTCGTCGTCGTCCGATTGGAGGAAGGCGGGGGTCCGCCAGTCCTCCGGGATCGATGCGCAGCTGGAGGCCGCCAAGGCGATGGCGGTCATCGGCACCGCGATGGCGGCAGCACGTCGGTGCATGGGTCACAACCTCTGATTTCCGGCTCAGGACACGGTCACACTACCGAACAGTCAGAGTGTGGCCACCCCTTGGAGCGCTACGGATACGAAAAGCCCGCGGGAAGCCGCCTTCGGCTCGCCCGCGGGGCCCGCGCACACGCGATTCGAAGCTCACATCCCGGCGATCAGTTTCTCCACCCGCTCGTCCACGGACTTGAAGGGGTCCTTGCACAACACGGTGCGTTGTGCCTGGTCGTTGAGCTTGAGGTGGACCCAGTCGACGGTGAAGTCCCGGCGCTGCTCCTGGGCGCGGCGGATGAACTCGCCGCGCAACCTCGCCCGTGTGGTCTGCGGAGGAACCGACTTGGACTCGAAGATCTTCAGGTCACCGACCACCCGGTCCATCTGGCCGCGGTTCTGCATCAGGTAGAACAGGCCGCGGTCGCGGTGGATGTCGTGGTAGGTGAGGTCGAGTTGGGCCACCCTCGGTGAGGAGAGCGTCAGGTCGTGCTTGTCCCGGTAGCGCTCCAGCAGCAGGAACTTGGCGACCCAGTCGATCTCCCGCTGGACCGTCTCCAGGTTCTGGGTCTCGACCGCCTCCAGGGTGCGCTGCCACAGGTCCAGGATGCGCTTGCCCGAGGCATCGGTCCCGTGGCGGTCCACGTAGCTCTGTACCTTCTCCAGGTACTCGCGCTGGATCTCCAGCGCGCTGGCCTCGCGTCCGTTGGCCAGGCGCACCTTGCGGCGGCCGGTCATGTCGTGGCTGATCTCCCGGATCGCCCGGATCGGGTTCTCCAGGGTGTAGTCGCGCATGACGACCCCGGCCTCGATCATCCGCAGCACCAGGTCGGTCGAGCCCAGCTTGAGGAGGGTGGTGGTCTCACTCATGTTGGAGTCGCCCACGATGACGTGCAGTCGCCGGAACCGCTCGGCGTCGGCGTGGGGCTCGTCCCTGGTGTTGATGATGGGGCGGGAACGGGTGGTCGCCGAGGAGACGCCCTCCCAGATGTGCTCCGCGCGCTGGCTGACACAGAACAGCGCCCCCCGAGGTGTCTGCAGGACCTTGCCAGCGCCGCAGATGATCTGGCGGGTGACCAGGAAGGGGATCAGGACGTCGGCGAGACGGCCGAACTCGCCGTGTCGGCCGACCAGGTAGTTCTCGTGGCAGCCGTAGGAGTTGCCCGCTGAGTCCGTGTTGTTCTTGAACAGGTAGATGTCCCCGGCGATGCCCTCCTCGTGCAGGCGCTGCTCGGCGTCGACCTGCAGCCCTTCCAGGATCCGCTCGCCGGCCTTGTCGTGAGCGACCAGGTCCGCGAGGCTGTCGCACTCGGGGGTGGCGTACTCGGGGTGGCTGCCCACGTCGAGGTAGAGGCGGGCACCGTTGCGCAGGAACACGTTGCTACTGCGCCCCCAGGAGACCACCCTCCGGAACAGGTAGCGGGCGACCTCGTCGGGCGACAGGCGCCGCTGCCCCCGGAAGGTGCACGTGACCCCGTACTCGTTCTCCAGCCCGAAGATCCGTCGTTCCACGCGGCCTCACCAACTTCCCGTCACCGTAGTGCGGACGACGGGGCCGCGCCGCCCACACCCACCCGGCCGGTGCGGCGCCCGTGTGGCGCCGCACCGTTGTGCTTTCAGGTCACTCGTCGCCCTGGTCCCCGTTACTGTCTCCGCCCTCGCTTTCGGAGGACTCCTGACCGGCTTCCTTGCCCTCCGCGATGAGGGAGGCCAGGCGGTTGCCGTGGATACGGCGGAACTTGCGGTGCTCTCGGGAGCGTTCCAGGACGGCGACCTCGAGGTTGGCGGCCTCCAGTTCGCGCTCCTCACCGTTCTCGTGGGCGAGCGCGTGGGTGGCCGCGTTCAGGGCCGCGCTGAGGGGGGCGTCGGCGGCGAAACGGTCCTTCAGGATCCCGGCGACGTGCTCGGAGGAGCCGCCCACCGCGACGAAGCCCTGTTCGTCGACGATGGAGCCGTCGAAGGTGATGCGGTAGATCTCGTCACCGGCCGCCGTGTCGCCGACCTCGGCGACGACGATCTCGACCTCCCAAGGTTTGAGGCTCTCGCTGAAGACGGTGCCCAGGGTCTGGGCGTAGATGTTGGCGAGCTGACGGCCGCTGACGTCGCGGCGGTCGAACTGGTAACCGCGTACGTCGGCGAAACGGACGCCCATGAGGCGTAGGTTCTCGAACTCCGGGTAGCGGCCGACCGCCGCGAACCCGATGCGGTCGTAGAGTTCGCTGATCTTGTGCAGTGTGCGGGACATGTTGTCCGCCACCAACAGGATTCCGCCCTCGTACTGCAGGACGACGGCACTGCGGCCGCGCGCGATGCCCTTGCGCGCGTAGTCCGCCTTGTCCTTCATCTGCTGTTCGGGGGCGACGTAGAACGGCATCGACACCGCGGATCGTTCCTTACCTAGTAGGGAGAAGTCTGTTGTGGGGGCGGTGGTGACCGCTTCAGCTCAGCGGCGCCCTGGGGCCGTCGGGGTGGACTGCGCGCCCTTCGACCACCTGGGTCGCCAGTCGTGCGACTTCGTCGGTGGAGATCCGCCTGTGCCCGTCCTCCGTGATGACGTCGACGAGGGGGAAGATCTTGCGGTGCAGGTCCGGGCCGCCCGTGGCGGAGTCCTCGTCGGCGGCGTCGTAGAGCGACTCCAGCGCGACCTTGATCGCGCTGGTCTCGTCCAGGTCGTCCCCGTACAGCTTCTTGATGGCGCCCTTGGCGAAGACCGAACCGGAGCCGATGGAGTGGTAGTGGTGCTCCTCGTAGCGCCCGCCCACCGCGTCGTAGCTGAACACCCTCCCTAGTTCGGTGTTCTCGTCGAAGCCGACGAGGAGGGGGATGACCACGAAGCCCTGCAGGGCCATGCCGAGGTTCGAACGAACCATCTGGGCGAGTTTGTTCGCCTTACCTTCAAGGGAGAGGGAGCGGCCCTCGAGTTTCTCGTAGTGCTCCAGTTCGACTTGGTAGAGCTTGGCCATCTCGATGCCGATCCCCGCGGAGCCGGCGATGGCCACCGCGGAGAACTCGTCCGTCCGGTAGAGCTTGTCCATGTCGCGGTTGGCGATGACGTTGCCCTGGGTGGCACGCCGGTCGCCGGCCAGTAGGACGCCCCCGGAAAAGGTCAGGGCGACGATGGTCGTGGCGTCCGGGGTGAGATGTTCGGTGCCCCCGCCGCCGGAGCTGGTGCCCCTGCCGCCGCCGGAGCTCAGGTGCTGTCCGGGCAGCAACTCGGGGTTGACCGCCCGGAGGAACTCGGTGAAGGACGAGGTGCCCGCACTCATGAAAGCGGCTGGCATCCCCTTGCCCTCGAACCCTTCGAACACGCGACTCCCTCCACTCGCGCCCCACCCCTTCTCTGGGGCGGCCAGGGCGCCTGTCATCGGTATGTCTGTCGGCCGGCGGACCTCCCGGCCGGTGAGGTTGACCCTAACCCTGTGCACTCCGGGACCTAGGGCTCCCGGATGCGCTGTCAGCGAACCCGGGGGTCACTGTCCGCCCTTCTGCACGAACTGCCGCACGAAGTCCTCGGCGTTGCTCTCCAGCACGTCGTCGATCTCGTCCAGGATGTCGTCGACGTCCTCGTCCAACTGTTCGTTGCGTTCCTGGGTCTCCTCCGCGGACTGGGTCTCCTCGACCTCTTCGTCGCGGCGTGACGAGTGCTTCTGACCGCCGTCATCCTTCGCTGCCATCGCTCTTTACCTCCCGTTCGGGGCTCTCGCCCTTATCTTGGCCCAACGGCACCCGGCTCAACCCCCTTCACGGGGGCCGATACTCGCTAGTTACCTCGGAATCGTCCCGTGTGTGCCCACAGGGGTGCGCACGGGGTCAGATTCGTCTCGGGCGTGTCCTTAGCGGCCCCCAACGGAGTTGTGGTCCGGGTTTGTTCCGGCGCCACGACACACCCACCCCCCGCCAGGCACATTACGCACACCTGTGCTTCATGCGCACACGATCTTCACCCTGGGCAGCCCTGTGACCACCCACGTTGCGGATACGTGTCCCTCTCGTCACGGATGGTACGAAGTACCAGTGTCCGAATCCGGCCACTTTGCCAATCTTGCGTTACTGGCGAGTTTGTGATCCACATACACCCCCTCACGAAAAGCAAAGGTCAGACACCACGTCACCCAGAGTAATCACAGCTAAGAGTCCCTTGATCCCATGATCCAGTTGACCCCTGAGTGAATTATCAGCTTCGCGGACTTTCGCTGCCCAAGATGTTCACTTATGGTTTGAAATCGTTTACTGAGTGTCTTAGTAAACGGCGAGGGTCCCGGACCATCCGTGACCCTGGGCCCGGGTTCGTCCCCCCGGACGGCCCCAAGGGCCAACCCCCATCCATTCCCCAAGGAGAGTAGGGATCAATGCGACCCTCCCCCGTTATCTCCGCTATCGGCACGGGAGCGCTGGCCTTCGGGCTGACGCTCTCCGTCGCGCCGGGAGCCGGTGCCGCCACGGTGCCCGCCGAGCCCACCACCCAGGACGGCGCCTCCACCATGGAGGAGGCGCTTGAGCGGGACCTCGGCCTCACCCCGTTCGAGGCCGAGGACCTGCTCGACGCCCAGCAGGAGGCCTTCGGGCTCGACGCCGAGGCCACCGAGGCGGCCGGAGCCGCCTACGCCGGCTCCGTGTTCGACACCGAGACCCTGGAGCTGACCGTCCTGGTGACGGACACCGCCGCGGTGTCGGACGTCGAGGCCGCCGGTGCCGAGGCCGAACTGGTCTCGCACGGCACCGAGGGCCTGGAAACGGTCATCGACGAGCTCGACGCGGCCGGCGGCCAGGTCGGCGTCGCCAGCTGGTACCCGGACGTCGCGAGCGACACGGTCGTCATCGAAGCCACCGACACCGCCAGCGCCGAGAGCTTCATCGAGGCCGCGGGCGTGGACGCCTCCACCGTCCAAGTCGAGCAGACCGACGAGATGCCGGAGCTGTACGCGGACATCGTCGGCGGTGACGCCTACTTCATGGGCGGCGGACGCTGCTCCATCGGGTTCGCGGTCACCGACAGCTCGGGCGGCGAAGGGTTCGTGACGGCCGGCCACTGCGGCACGACCGGCACGTCCGCCGAGAGCGAGGACGGTTCCGGTTCCGGCGTCTTCGCGGAGTCCGTCTTCCCGGGTGACGACGCCGCCTACGTGGAGGCCACCTCCAACTGGGACGTCACCAACACGGTCAACATGTACGACGAGGGCGGCACCCAGACCGTCGGCGGCTCCAGCGAGGCGCCGATCGGTTCGGCCGTGTGCCGTTCCGGTTCCACCACCGGGTGGCACTGCGGGACCATCGAGGCCCGCGGTGAGACGGTGAGCTACCCCGAGGGCACCGTCACCGACATGACCCGTACCGACGTGTGCGCCGAGCCCGGCGACTCCGGCGGTGCGTTCATCGCCGACGACCAGGCCCAGGGCATGACGTCCGGCGGCTCCGGCAGCTGCTCCGCCGGCGGCACCACGTACTACCAGGAGGTCGCACCGGTGCTGAGCACCTGGGACCTCAGTCTCGTGACGAGCTAACCGGCTCCAGCGCAGACACCCCGCGCCCCCGTCCGCACCAGCGGGCGGGGGCGTTCGCGTGTCCGTGGCGAACACTGCACCCAACACCCGGCCCTCCACGCCCGTGGCCACGGATGTTACGGCTGCGTGTCCGGGTCACCACGGATGGTACTGAGTACCGCTGTCCGGATGCGGCCACAGAACCCTCCTTGCGCTTCGCATCCTGCTTCGGTCCGTGACGCCACGACTCCGGTACACCCAGGTGGACAGCCGCACCGACACGCTCAGCGACGAAGATGTGACCGACCATGGGATGAACCCATGCCGATCTGAATGCTGCCCGGCATTTTCGGCCTTCCGCTCATCAAAATGTGCATCTATGTTGGTCGTTGTTTACCGAATGTCTCGGTAAGCGCCAGGGAGCCGAATCCATCTCGGCCCCTGATCCCCCGTTAATCCCCCCCAGGAGAGTAGGGACCATGCGACCCTCCCCCGTTGTCTCCGCTATCGGCGCAGGAGCCCTTGCCTTCGGCATGGCACTGGCCGCCGCCCCGGGAGCTCTTGCGGCTTCCGGCCCCCTCCCCCAGTCCCCCGCAACAGACTCTGACGCGTCCTCGATGGAGGAGGCGCTCGAGCGCGACTTCGGTCTGACCTCGTCCGAGGCCGACGAGCTGCTCACCGCCCAGGACACGGCCTCAGATATCGACGAGGCCGCGGCCGAGGCCGCCGGAGGCGCCTACGGCGGCTCCACCTTTGACACCGACACCCTCGAACTCACCGTTCTGGTGACCGACCCCGCATCGGTCGAGGCCGTGGAGGCCGTCGGCGCCGCGGCCGAACTGGTCTCCCACGGCACCGAGGGCCTCGACGCCATCGTCCAGGACCTCAACGAGGCCGCCGCGGAGCCGGGCGTGGTCGGCTGGTACCCGGACGTGGACGCCGACACGGTCGTCCTGGAGGTCCTCGAGGGCTCCGGTGCCGACGTGGACGCCCTGCTCGCCGACGCGGGTGTGGACTCCGCCTCCGTCGACGTGACCACCACCAGCGAACAGCCCCGGGTCTACGCCGACATCATCGGCGGCCTCGCCTACACCATCGGTACCGGCAGCCGCTGCTCCGTCGGCTTCGCCGCCACCAACGCCTCCGGCCAGCCCGGCTTCGTGACCGCGGGCCACTGCGGCGCCCCCGGCGCCTCGGTGTCCATCGGCAACGGCTCGGGCGTGTTCGAGAACTCGGTCTTCCCGGGCAACGACGCCGCCTTCGTCCGGGGTACGGCCAACTTCACCCTCACCAACCTGGTGAGCCGCTACAACACCGGCGGCTACGCCGAGGTCAACGGCCACAGCCAGGCTCCGGTCGGTTCGGCCGTGTGCCGCTCCGGCTCCACCACCGGGTGGCACTGCGGGACCATCGAGGCCCGCGGCCAGTCGGTGAGCTACCCCGAGGGCACCGTCAACGACATGACCCGCACCAACGTGTGCGCCGAGCCCGGCGACTCCGGCGGCTCCTTCATCGCCGGTGACCAGGCCCAGGGCGTCACCTCGGGCGGTTCCGGAAGCTGCGCCGCCGGCGGCACGACGTTCTACCAGGAGGTCAACCCCATGGTGAACTCCTGGAACCTCAGCCTGACGACCAGCTAGCCGACCCCACCCCCACCAGGGCCGTAGCGCCCGATCCTCCGGCGTCCCCGCCCGCACCCGCGGGCGGGGACGTCCGCGTTCCGGCCTCCCGCCCCGATCCCTTCCGAAGCGCCGCGGCACCCCGGCCCTTCCGGACCCGCTTCCTACGGCACCGAGCTCTCCGTTCCCTCCGCCCGGTAGGCGACCTCGCCGTCCAGGACGGTCAGCCAGGCGTTCACCGCACGCAGCCGTTCCAGCGGCAGGGACCCGACATCGGCGTCCAGGACCACCAGATCGGCCAAGTACCCGGGGCGCAAGGCACCCAGCCGGTCCTCGACCCCGAGCGCGTGCGCGGCCTCCAGAGTGTGGGCGCGTAGCGCCTCGTGCAGGGAGACACCCTGTTCCACACCGATGTCGTCCCCTTCCCTCGTGGTGCGGCACACGGCGTTGGCGACGGTGTCCATGGGGCGCAGGCTGGAGACGAAGGAGTCGCTGGACAGCACCGGGCGCAGGCCCAAGTCGATCTCCTCGCGCATGGGCTGGAGCCGGTGCGCGCGCTCACCCATACGACGCAGGAAGTCGCCCCCGCTGTCGTACAGGAAGTTGGGCTGGTTGACCGGGATCACCCCGTAGTCGGTGAAGCGTTTGGCCTGCTCCCGGGTGGGGTACCCGCAGTGCTCGATCCTCGGGCGCGGGTCGGGGCCCGACACCCGGGCCGCCGAGCCGATCGCCGCCAAGGTGTGTTCCATCGCCGCGTCCCCCTGCGTGTGGATCGCCACCTGCCAACCCTCCGCCGCGGCGCGGGTGACCAGGTCCACCAGCTGGTTGGGGTGGTGGTAGAGGCTTCCCGGGAACTCGCCACGCTCACCGTAGGGCACGCTGAACTTGGCGGTGCCGCCCAGCAGGGTGCCGTCCGAATAGAATTTCATGCCGGTCAGACGCAGCCAGTCGTCGCCGAACGGGCTCGCGAGTCCGGCCTGGGTCAGCGCGTCGAGCTGGTGCGAGAGCGGCATTCCGAAGGTACGCAGCGGCAGCGTCCCTGCTGTGCGGGCCGCCCGGTACACCCGCAGCTCCCGCGCGGAGACTTGTGGGTCGCACACCGTGGTCACCCCCGCCGACAGGTACGGTCCGGCCGCCGCAGACAGCCAACCCAGCAGCTGCTCAGCGGGCAGGTCAGTGTGGAAGTTGGGCCCGTGGCAGCCGATGTCCACGGCCAGCGGCAGCAGCAGCTCCATCGCCGAGTCCAGGACCATCCCGGTCAGTCTGCCGCCCTCGTCGCGGACGAAGGAACCCCCGGCCGGATCCGGGACGTCCTCGCCGATGCCGCTCCAGGCCAGAGCGGCCGAGTTGACCAGGGCCTGGTGCCCGGAGACGTGGTAAACGATGACCGGGTGCTCGGTGGTGGCCGCGTCCAGGTGTCGGCGGGTGGGCCGCCCGCCCGGGTACTTGGCGTCATCCATCGAGAAGGCGCGGATCCACTGACCCGGCGGGGTGCGCTCGGCTTCGGCGCCGATCGCTTCGACCAAGTCGGCGGCGCTGCCCACCCTCGGGTAGCGCGCGTCCACGGCGGCCAGCGATTCGGCCGTGGACAGCAGGTGGTTGTGCGGATCGATGAAGCCGGGCAGGACCGTGCGTCCGCCCGCGTCCACCTCCACTGCGCCGGGACCGGCGGCGGCACGGGCCTCGTCCGTGTTTCCGGCCAGGCGGACCCGCCCCTCGCGCACGGCCACGGCGCTGGCGGTGGGGTTGGTGTCGTCCATCGTCAGGACGCTTGCGTTGTGGATGAGCAGACCGGTCACGGGTGGGTTCTCCTCCGTGTGGTGGGGCCGCCGTCCTGACGGACGGCGGCGCGGGTTCGGGTTCAGACGGACGTCAGCACTTCGGCGTCCCTGTAGCGGGGCGCCTTGGCCAGGCAGACGATGCTCAGCGCCACCATGGCCGCCAGGAGCCCGACCACGGACAGGATGCTGCCGGTTGCGGCCAGTAGGGCAGTGCACGCCAGGGGGGCCAAGCCGCCGAAGATCGCGCCGGCAGCCTGGTAGGCGATGGAAATGCTCGTGTACCGGGCCTGGGGCGGGTACATCTGCGCGAGCACCCGGGCGATGGGCCCGTAGACGGTGGCCATGGCCACTCGCATCACGCAGAGCATCAGCACGATGAGCAGGGTGCTGCCGGTCTCCAGCACCAGGAACTGGGGCAGGGCCAGCACACCCACTCCCACCAGGCCGACCGTGACGACCCGGACGGTGCCGAAGCGGTCGCCCAGCCACGCCACCCCGAGGGTGACCACCAGCTCCACGAACGCCGCGATGGTCAGGCCGGTGAGGATGACCTGCTCGCTGATACCGACTTCGGTGACCCCGTAGGCCTGGATGAACGTGGTGACGATGTAGTAGCCGCCCACGGCCACCGGCAGTACACCCACCCCCAGCAACAGGGTGCGCCAGGAGGTACGCAGGGCGTAGCCCAGTGGCAGGCCCTCGGGGCGGTCCTCCTCCCGCACCGCGTCGAAGACCGGGGACTCCTCCACCTTGAAGCGGATGACCAGGCCGATGACCACGAGCAGGACCGAGGCCAGGAAGGGCAGTCGCCACCCCCAGTCGTAGAGGATCTCGGTGTCCCAGGCCGCGATCAGCCCGAAGGAACCGGTCGCCAACAGTGCCCCGGCCGGGTTGCCGAGCTGGGCGAAGGCGCCGTAGAAGGTCTTGCGGTCCTCCGGCGCGTGCTCCACGGCCATCAGGACCGCGCCGCCCCACTCGCCGCCCACCGCGATGCCCTGCACGAAGCGCAGCACCACCAGCAGCAGCG
Source organism: Nocardiopsis nanhaiensis (assembly GCF_054778635.1). Taxonomy (NCBI): domain Bacteria; kingdom Bacillati; phylum Actinomycetota; class Actinomycetes; order Streptosporangiales; family Nocardiopsidaceae; genus Nocardiopsis; species Nocardiopsis nanhaiensis. The sequence goes on along the minus strand of NZ_BAAGZJ010000040.1, from coordinate 2,171 downwards.
GCGCGACGAAGCCGATCTGCTCGTAGGTGGGCATCAGGCCCACACAGAAGGTCGCCACCCCCATCATCAGGAGAGTGATGACCAGAGCCGACTTTCGGCCGAGCCGGTCACCGTAGTGGCCGAACAGCAGGCCCCCCAGTGGACGGGCGAAGAAACCCACCGAGAAGGTGGCGAAGGAGGCCATCAGCCCGACCATGGGGTCGACGTCCGCGGGGAAGAACAGTGTCGCGAAGACCAGGCTCGCCGCGGTGGCATAGATGTAGAAGTCGAACCACTCGATGGTGGTACCGACGAACGCCGCGATCGCCGCCCGCGCCGGGTGCGGGGACTCGGGGACAGTCCGCTCTGACATGGTGTGCTCCGTTGCGCGTTCGGTGCGCCCTGGGCCCCCGGAGAGGGGTGTTGCCGCTGGCCGCAACCGTTTCGATTGATGCTGTGACGGTAGGCACCACGGCCCGGTACGCGCCGGGACGGTTCGCACACCACCAGCCGTGACAAATGTGCACGACGCACAGGACCGCAGAAGGGGGAGCCCCGTGGCGATCACCGTCCGCGACATCACCACCGATCCCGGCCTGGAGGTCCGGGCCGCCGCCGGGGCCTCAGGGCTCGACCAGACGATCCGCTGGGCCCACGTCATCGAACTGCGCGATCCAGTGCGGTGGCTGCGCGGCGGTGAGCTCGTGTTGACGGTCGGGGTGGGCCTGGGATCCGATGAGCGGGCCCGCCGCGCCTACGTCCGCGGACTCCACGAGGCCGGGTGCGCGGGATTGGCCTTCGCGATCGACGACCGCTCTCGCGATATCCCACCCGAGGTGTTGACAGAAGGCGACACCCTGGGCTTCCCGATCCTGCGAGTCGAGGGTAGGACGCCCTTCATCGCGATCGTGGAGACCGTCGCCGACCACTACGCGGCCGAACGGACCCGGCAGCAACAGCTCGTGCTCACCGCACAGGACGCCATGGCCCGCGCCGCACTGCGCTCGGGCCCGGCGGGGGTCCTGAGGGAGCTGTCCTCGGCCACCGGCGGCGCTTGCCTCCTTCTGGACCGCAACGGCATGACCAGCGAGGCCGTGCCCGACACCGAACCCCCTTGGCACGCACGCGTGCGCTCGGCCCTGGCAGGTCGGCGCCCCGGGATGACCCTGCTGGCCGACGGCGACGCAACCGTCCTCCTCCAGACCCTGGGCCCCGCCGGACACACGCTCGGCTGGCTGGGCCTGCACTGCGCCGCTCAGGTCACACCGCACGTACGGATGCTGGCCAACCACGCATCTTCCCTGCTGGCGGTGGACCTGCTGCACTCGAGGCAGGCGCGCAGGGCGCTGTACCGCGAACGAGCACCCGTGCTGTTGGCTGCGGCGACCGGCCGACCCCGGTTCCCACCGGTCCTGCCCACCCCGCCGTGGGAGGTGGTGTGCCTGCGCGGCCCCGCACCCGATGCGCTCATGGACCACACCGCGGACACGCTCGTGGACGTGCTGGGCGATACCGAAGCCGCCCAGCGGGTCGGGCTGGCCCCTCTGGAGGACGCACTACTGGTCGTCCTGCCGGCCAGCCCCCGGCCGTACATCGGCGAGCGGTTGTTCGAGACCCTGGCAGCGCAACCCGAGGGTCCCGACGCGGCCGGGGCCTGCGGGGCCCGCGGCGTGGACGGCCTGGTATCAGCGGTGGAACGGGCCCGGCAGGCGGCCACCGGCGGCTACCGGCACGTGGACGAGACCGACGCGTGGGCGCTGCTGCGCTCCTCGGTACCGGCAGACAGCATCCGGGCCTTCGAACAGGCCGTCCTAGGCCCCCTGCACGAGCACGACGCGCGCAATTCCACGGACCTGGCCCACACGCTGCGCCACTACCTGGACAACAACGCTCAGGTGGGGGCCACCGCGCGTGATCTGGGGGTCCACCGCAACACCCTGCGTTCGCGCCTGCGCGTCGCGGAGCGGGTCATGGGCCGGGGCCTGGACTCCCCCCGGACCCGGCTGGAGCTGTGGGCCGCCCTGAGCCTGGACCCACTCCCCTGCCACGACGGCACCTGGCACGGCTAGATCGTTGATGGGAAAATGTGTCCTGGTCAGTGGTCGTAAGCCACCAGTGACCGCTTGACCGGGGCACCGATCAGCCAGTTGTGCCAGATCGCCGCGTTCAGCGCCAGGATGCGCTGGCACACC
>NZ_BAAGZJ010000039.1:0-68181 GCF_054778635.1 Nocardiopsis nanhaiensis | reverse complement strand
CACGGCGCACGGCGCCCGCCACCAGGCCCGCCCGGGCGGGCTGGAGCTCCGAAGCGACCAGGCGGGCCCCGCCCTGGCCGGCGAGGGAGGCCAGCAGGCCGGCCTTGCCGCCGGGCCCGGCGCACATGTCCAGCCAGAGACCGTCCCCGCCTTGGGCGTCCACGCGGGACAGCGCCAGTGCGACGAGCTGGCTGGCCTCGTCCTGGACGGCGGCCCGGCCCTGGCGGACCTCGCGGATCGCGCCTGGATCGCCCTCGGGCAGGTAGGCGGCGAAGGGCGAGTAGCGGCCGGGTTCGCCACCCGACTCCTCGAGGTCGGAGACCTTGGCGCGGCCGGGCTTGGCGACCAGCGTCACCTTGGGGCGCTCGTTGTGCGCCGCCAGGAGCTGCTCGGTCCGCACCAGCCCGTCCTTCGCACGCTCGCCCAAGGCGCGGGCCAACTCCTTGACCACCCAGCGCGGGTGGCTCTGCACCACGGACAGGTATCCGCTGGGGTCGCGCTCACGGTCGGGCGCGACCACCTCGATCCACGCGTCCAGGTCGCGTGCGCTGACCTTGCGCAGAATGGCGTTGACGAACCGGGACCGGTGGTGGCCCACCACGCGGCGGGCCAGGTCCACGGTCTCGCTGACGGCCGCGTGCGCCGGGACGTTCATCGAGAGCAGCTGGTGGGAGCCGAGCCGCAGCAGGGGCAGTACCTCGTCGTCCACGGAAGCCAGAGAGCGGTCGACACATGTCTCCAGGACGGCGTCATAGGTCCCCTGGCGGCGCAGCGTCCCGTAGGTGAGCTCGGTGGCCAGCGCGGCGTCCCGGCCGTGGATGCCGCGCTCGTTAAGCAAGGCGGGCAACAAAAGGTTGGCGTAGGCGTCGCGCTGCTCGACCGCGCGCAGCACGTCATAGGCGACTCTGCGGGCGGGATCGCGCGGCTGCGGCGGACCGGACCGCTGGCCACCGCCCTGGCGGGGCTTCTTGCCCTTGCGCGGACGCTGGTTCCGGGACCGGGACTGCTCGCTCAACTGCTCTGCCTCAACAAGCCGGGGACGTGTACTGGCGCGCGCTCACGCCCGCCTGCACCGAGAGTACGGCAGCTCAGCGGCCCAGCCGGTCAACTTCGGTGGGACGCACGCCACGCGCCCAGTCCACGGCGGGCATGGCCTTCTTCCCCTGGGGCTGGACCTCGCCGAGTTCGACCGGGTGGGTACTGGTGCCCGCGACGACGCGCTTCTTGTCCACGTGCAGCTCACCCGGCTCCAGGTCGGGGCGGTCGGCGTCGGTGACCGGCCGGATCGGGCCGACCTTCAGGCGCGTGCCGCGGAAGGTCGTCCAAGCCCCCGGTGCCGGGGTGCAGGCGCGGGCGACCCGGTCCACGCGCAGGGCGGGCGCGGTGAAGTCGAGTTCGGCGTCGAGGGTGTTGAGCTTGCCGGCGTAGGACACGTCGGACTCCGGCTGCGGAACCGGGCTGAGCTCACCGGAGGCGATGCCGTCGACGGTGCGCACCAGCAGTCCCGCCCCGGACACCGAAAGGCGCTCGAGGAGCTCGCCGCTGGTGTCGGTGGGCCGGACGGTCTCGGCGAGCGTGCCGAAGACCGGGCCCGCGTCGAGTTCCTTGACGATGCGGAAGGTGGAGGCGCCGGTGACGTCGTCACCGTGCAGGACGGCGTGCTGGACGGGGGCGGCACCGCGCCAAGCTGGCAGCAGGGAGAAGTGCAGGTTCACCCAGCCGTGCTCGGGAACGTCGAGCGCGGACTGGGGCAGCAGGGCGCCGTAGGCCACCACGGGACAGCAGTCGGGGGCGATCTCGGCGAGGCGCTCCAGGAACTCGGGGTCACCGGCCTTGGCGGGCTTGAGGACCTCGATCCCCTCGCTCTCGGCGAGCTCGCCGACCGGGCCCGCCGACACCTTGCGGCCGCGCCCGGACCGCGCGTCGGGCCGGGTGACCACGGCGGCGACCTCGTGGTCGGAGTCGATCAGTGCCCGGAGTGAGGGCACCGCCACCTCCGGTGTTCCCGCAAAGACAAGCTTCATGTTCGCACTTCCCCTCCGCTGCGCCTGTGGATCCCTGTTCTACCAGTCCCGGCGGGTCCGGCCGCCGTGGAAGACGGGCGGTGTCGGAGCCTTCTGATAGACCAGGGTTGATGACAGCGCAGCCCGGCCAGCCCGACGAGGTCCTCTTCGACCTGCCGAGGCAGGAGAAGAAAGCACCGGAGAAGGCGAAGGCCGCCACCGCGAAGAGCCGGCGACCGGCCAAGCGCAGGCCCGCCGACCGGCTCCCCGTGGCGCGCGTCATCGTGGACACCCCTCTGCCGCACCTGGACCGCTACTTCGACTACCGGGTGCCCGCCGACATGGACGAGACCGCTGTGCCGGGCTGCCGGGTGAAGGTGCGCTTCAACAGCCGCCTGCTGGCGGGCTTCCTCGCCGAGCGGGTGGAGAGTTCGGAGTTCGCCGGCCAACTGGCCTACCTGGAGACGGTGGTCTCCCCCGAGCCCGTGCTCACCCCGGAGGTCCTGGATCTGGCCCGGGCCGTGGCCGACCGGTACGCGGGCACGCTGAGCGACGTCCTGCGGTTGGCGGTGCCACCCCGGCACGCGCGGGTGGAGAAAGAGACAGGAGACGCGGAGACCGGAGCTGAGGGCGCAGAGACCGGAGTTGAGGGCGCGGTGAGGGCCGCTGAGGCTGAGGAGGCCGGGGGTGACGGCTCCGGCACCTGCCCCTGGGGCGACTACCCCGAGGGTCCCGCGTTCCTCGAGGCACTGCGTGGGGGGCGTCCGGCCCGCGCGGTGTGGAACGCGCTGCCCGGAACCGACTGGACCGACGCGATCGCGGTGGCCGCGGCGGCTGCCCTGGGCGCCGGGCGCGGCACCGTGGTGGTGCTGCCGGACGGCCGTGACGTGGCCGCCGTGGACGCCGCGATGACCCGACACCTGGGCGAGGGCCAGCACGTGGCGCTCACCGCCGACCTGGGCCCGGCCAAACGCTACCGGCGCTGGCTGTCAGTGCTGCGCGGGCAGGTACAGGTGGTCGTGGGCACCAGGGCCGCGGTCTTCGCTCCGGTCCGCGGTCTCGGCTTGGTGGTGCTGTGGGACGACGGCGACGACGTGCACGTGGACCCGCACGCCCCCTACCCCCACGCCCGCACCGTGCTGGCCATGCGCGCGCACCGGGCGGAGGCGGGCGCGCTGATCGGCGGGCACACCCGAACCACCGACGCGCAGCTCCTGGTGGAGTCTGGGTGGGCACACCCGCTGGTCTCCGACCGGGCGACACTGCGGGCCCGGGCCCCGATGATCAAGCCCGCCGGTGACGACCGCGAACTCGCCCGGGACGAGGCCGCCAGGTCCGCACGCATGCCGAGCGTGGCACTGCGCGCGGCGCGGGAGGCGGCCCGGACCGGGCCGGTGCTGTTCCAGGTACCGCGCCGCGGCTACCTCAACACCCTGGCCTGCGCGGGCTGCCGCGCGCCGGCCCGCTGCGACGGCTGCCACGGGCCGCTGGCCGTACGCGGTTCGCACGCCATGCCCTCGTGCGGATGGTGCGGGCGCGCGGCCGGACAGTGGGCCTGCACCGAGTGCGGGGTGAACCGGATGCGCGCGGTGGTGGTGGGAGCCCGTCGAACCGCAGAGGAGCTGGGCCGCGCGTTCCCGTCGCTGACCGTGCGCACATCGGGGCGCGATGAGGTGTTGACGGAGGTCCCGGGCAAACCCTCGATCGTGGTGGCCACGCCCGGGGCCGAGCCGGTGGCCGCCGACGGCGGGTACGCGGCGGCGGTGCTGTTGGACGGCTGGGCGCTACTCAACCGGGCCGACCTGCGGGCTTCGGAGGAGACGCTGCGGCGCTGGCTGCACGCGTCCGCTCTGGTCCGGCCGGGCGGGGCAGTGGTGGTGTCCGCGGACGGCTCGTTGCCGGTGGTGCAGTCACTGGTGCGCTGGGACCCGGGCGGATTTGCCGAACGCGAGCTGGCCGAGCGGAGGGAGCTCGGGTTTCCCCCCGCGGTGTCGATGGCCTCGATCACCGGCGCCCCCGAGCACGTGCGCGAGCTCTTGGACCAGATCCAGCTGCCCGAGAGCGCCGAGCTGCTGGGCCCGGTGCCGGTCGGGTCCGAGGTCAGTGAGAGCGGCACCCACCGGACCGAGCGTGCTCTGCTGCGGGTACCGCGCGGCGCGATCGGCGAACTGACCCGGGCGCTGAAGACGGCCGCCTCGGCGCGCAGCGCACGCCGGGACGAACATCTGGCCCAGGTCCGGGTGGACCCGATGCACGTGGTCTGAGCAGGACGCGGTCTGATCCGGGGGTTGGGGTGTCCCGGGCCAGGGAGCTTAGGGTATCCCGGGCCGCGCATCGGGGCGGGCGCGGTAGAGGTCGCGCAGGAGGGAGACTTCGGCGCCGTGGTGGATGAACTCGCGGTTCAGGTGCAGGATGAGCACGACCAACGGGAAATCCGACCACTGGGGCGCTTCGGCGTTGCCGACCGGGATGGCCAAGGCGTCGTCGTCCAGCTCCTGGAGGTGGTCTGTCCAGGTGATGTAGGCGTTGCGCAGGCGCTGGCGGGCCTCGGCTGCGGTGCTGGGCCAGTCCACGGTGTCGCGGTCGGCGGTGCGGTCGCCGAAGTGCCAGTTGATGCGGGTCTCCAGAACGTCCACCACGAGGTGCCCGAGGCGCCAGGCGATGGTGGTCACCGGGGGCGGGTCGGGCTCGGGGTAGGCGCCGTCGGGCGCGTGGCGGCCGTCCTCCAGCTGGCGGACGGTCCAGCAGTCCGGAACCGGCTCCCAGTAGAACTCGGCGTCGGTAAGCCCCTCCAGCCTGGGCCAGAGCGAGAAGTCCCAGTAGAACCGCATCTGGGCCAGGATCTCGCCGTTCCAGTTCAGCGCCATTGGCTCACTCCCCTTCCTCGCCTGGGCGCACGGCCCAGTCCGGCCAGGGTTCCACATCCCGGGGCGGACACGTCCTCGTCCGGGTAGGGCCACCATTTGAGGTCGGCGACCACCGGTTCGACGGGGAGGAAGGGGGAGAAGGCCCGTTCGGCCACGGTGCGAGGTGCCGTGGAGGTGAGAGCGAGGTAGCCGCCGCCGCGCATCATCGTGTGGAGGGTGTGGAGGCCCGAAGGTAGGGCTTCGGCGGTGAAGGGGCGGGTCATCAGTACGGCGACGGGCTCGTCGAAATCGACGAGCCCGCTGGTGTGGAGGCGACGCAGGAGGGTTTCGGTCCCGGATCCGTCGCCGGACAAGACCGCTGCCTGCTCGGGGGCGGCGAGCATCCCGGCCGTCCCCTCGGGCGCGACGTGGACGAGAGTGGCGTCCGGGTGGGCCGAGTGAACGCACTCGGCGGTGCCGGGGATGGGACAGCCCCAGTCCACGAACTGGCGAATACCGGCGTCGGCGCACAGGTACTCGACGGCCCGGCAGAGAAAGGCCTGGTGGAGTCGGACCTGTTCGGCTTGGGCGGGGTCCGGCGGGGCACAGCCACGCGCACCGAAGCTGACGACGCGGGGTTCCTGCCGGTGAACGCGCGGGGCTTCCTGTTGTCGGAACACGGCCGTGAGGGGACCTGCATTCGGTCCTCGGACGTCCGTCACGATCACGTTCCCCCAGCCGGTTCGCTCGCGGGAGGCAAGACGCTTAGCCAGGTGGACCGGTCCGGTCCGACGGCGGCGCGCCTTGCCGTCAGGGCCTGATAGTACAGCTTGTGAACGTGATACCCGGCACAGTGGTGGGTGAAATGTGACCAACTGTCTGATATGTGAGGTCATGCGTTACAAGGTTTTATGAGTCTTAGGTCCCTGTGGTGTGGGTGTCGGTGGTGTGTGGGTGTGGGTGGGGGGTGGGGGTGGGGTTGAGAGCTTGAGGATTCCCCTGCGGCTGGTGCGGGTTGCCTTCCGGGCTAGGGTTCCCTCCTTTCCCGCCGCGTGATTGTGGCCGTCTCCGCTGCGCGCCTCAAGGTCGTCGCCGTCGAGCGCTTCGCGCGTCAACGGCGCTCCACCTTGACCCGCTCCGCTACGACGGCGGGTTGGCGGCTATCGGGAAAGGGGGAAGGGTGGTCGAGGTCCGAGCGGGAAAGACTCGGGCTCCGCCCGATAACTGCGTCGGCCTGGCGGCCGATGCCTACCCCTACGCCGGAGCGTTGACGCCTGGCGGTGTCGCGGCCGGTCATGCTCTGCTGCGGACCCCGGTCGGCCTGGGGGCCGATGCCTGCCCCTGCGCCGGAGCACACCGGTTGAGGGTGTCGCGGCCGGTCACTGTGGGCAGCGCGAAACACCGGAGCGGTCTCGAGTGGTACCGGTGTGTGGTGAACCCCCCAGTTGGAGTCAAAAACGAGGGTGACCGTGACTCCAGGAAGGGGGTTGGGCTGGCTCCGGGTCCCCGTCCGAGTCCTCCCCCTTATTGCTGCGGTTGCGGTGGGAAGGGCGGCCCTGCCAGATGGAGGCCTCGGGGTTGGTCTCCCTCCGGTACTTCAACCGGTTGTGGTCCGAGCACAGGGGCTGAATGTTGTCCGCGCTCGTTGACCCACCGGCCGAGAAGCTCTGCTTGTGGTCGGCCTCCGACCCGCTGGCCGGGAAGTTGCAGCCCTGGTACCAGGCGCAGGTGGTGTGACCGAACATCCCCGCATCCCGCAGAGCACCCGTGGCATCGCGCTGGGTGCGGCCCACGTCCAGCACCCGGTCACCCTTGGGGGAGGTGATCATCCGGCGCAGCACGCTGTTGGGGGCCAGGGCACGGATCGCGGCCATGGAGACCACCTGCCCATCCTGGGTCACCGCCGGACCCGCACCCTCGGTCTGGTTCTGGAGGCCGAGGAAGGTGGGCAGGGGCACCATGATGTTGATCATCGCCACCGCAGCACGCTTGCGACCCTGACCGCCCTTGCTGCCCTTGCCGTCTTCGGCCTGCCCCTCGGCACCCCCGGCGCTCTCGGTGAGGTGGGATGCGGACCGGACCAGGTTCATGAACGCGTCATACATCCGCTCCGAAGCCGACACGTGCAGCCTCTCGGGGTCATACTCCGACTCGTGGGCCCTGAGCACGCACTGGAACTCCTCGGCGTGCTCACCCGGACCCCAGGCCTCGAACATGAACGTGCCATCAAAGGTCCGCACCAAACGCGCACCACGGGCGTCGAAGGCGGCCTGGTACTGCTCCTCCACCACCGCCGGGTTGTACTGGGCCAGCAGCTCCCTACCCAGCCGGGCGATGTCGGAGCTCGACATCGCCGGCTCCCTGGCCTTGGAAGCCAAAATCCCGGCCTCCACCATCCGCCGGAAGAGGCCAGCATCCGGGCAGTCCTTGGTGTTGCGCGCCCCCACCGCCTTATCAGCGGCCTTGCACACCGCCACCGCCTCACCGATCGACAACAACCCAGAGTCCAAACCTTCCCGGGTGGCGGGCAACTCCTGAGCGAACAACCGCCGCGCCAGCTCGGCGCGCCCGTTGGCCTCAACGGGGGCCATACCCACCGAGTGGATCAGCCAGTTCTGCACCGACCGCTGCCCACCCGCCTCCAACAGGGTCCCGGCCGCCTCCAACTGCGCCAACCGCAGCAGCATCGAAAGCTGGGCCCGATCGAAGTCCTCGAACACCTGAGAAATCACATCCAGGACCTGGCCAGCTGCTCCGGTCGGGGGCACCTCCGCCATTTCCGAGGCGATCTTTTCCCGGGCAGCACCCATGGCGGCCACAGCGGGGGTGTTTCCCGCCGTGTTCCCGCACTGCCCGAAAGAAGAAGTCATACCACCAGGATATCAAGAAAGGCACAGAAAGGACCTATCCCGGGGGTGATAACACCCTTACCCAACCACACTGACCCACATTTACCTCCTCTGGGAAGAGGCCACTGGGAAAGGAGCGACCAGCCTTGTGTGCATTCTTAGACAAAGCGGATAAATGTGTTCTAGCATGGGAATGATCTTGCCACCAGTAGCAAGATCATCGGGGTTTTCGCCGCACACAGTGACCGGCCGCGACACCCGCAACCGGTGAACTCCGGCGCAGTGGCCCACCGGCCACAGGCCGTGCTGTTCGGGGTCCGCTGCCCACAGTGACCAGCCGCGACACCCGACCCGTCGACGCTCCGGCGCAGGGGCAGGCATCGGCCGCCAGGCCGACAGAATCAGTTTTCGGGCGGAGCCCGAAATGGCATGGACCTCGACCACCCGTCCCCCTTTCCCGATAGCCGCCAACCCGCCGTCGCAGCGGAGCGCGTCAAGGTGGAGCGCTACTGACGCGCGAAGCGCTCGATGGCGACGACCTTGAGGCGCGCAGCGGAGACGGCCACAATCGGGCGGCGGGAAAGGAGGGAACCTGCATCCCGAAAGGAACCTCAGCTACCCGAGAAATACCATCACCCGAAAACCATCCGACCGAAAACCATCCGACCGGGAAGCATCCGACCGCAAAGCATCCAGCCGGAAACTCCTACCCTGCGGGATTTCAGCCCGACAGCTCCCGACTGAACGGCTTCTGAACGGGCTCTGAACGGTTTCTGAACGGGCTCCGAACCATCCGGGCCCGCCAGTTGACCTCAAGTGCGCTTGAGGGCTCAGGGTGATGATTGCCGGGTGCTTGGCCCGTGATGAGTCACTGACGAGGAGGGGAACATGGTTGGCAGTGTTAGCCGGGTTGACGGTGGTGGCAGCCGGACCGTACTGGTGACGGGCGCGACCGGCACCCAGGGGGGAGCCGTCGCACGGGAGCTGCTGTCGCGGGGGCACACGGTACGTGCGTTGGTCCGCGACCCGGACAAGGCCGGGGCCCAGGAACTCAAGGGCCTGGGCGCGGAGCTCGTCCGGGGTGACCTGGACGACGCCGACTCGCTGTTCCAGGCCATGGACGGTGTGGACGGCGTGTTCAGCGTGCAGGCGACCGGCGACACCCCGGAGGAGACCGCCGCCGAGACCCGACAGGGCAGGTCCGTCGCGGACACGGCTCTGGCAGCCGGGGTGGCGCACCTCGTGTACAGCTCCGTGGACGGAGCCGAGCGTGACACGGGGATCGACCACTTCGAAAGCAAGGCCGCGGTCGAGCGGCACATTCGGCGGCTGGGTATCTCCGCGACGATTCTGCGGCCGGTGTTCTTCCTGGACAACCTGCTCGGCTTCGCCGACGCGAAGAATGAACGGCTCATGCAGCTCCCGATCAGGGCGGAGCGGCCGATCCAGATGGTCGCCAGCGACGACATCGCGTACTTCGCAGCCAACGCCTTCGAGGCCCCGCGCGAGTACGCCGGTCGGCGGATCGCGATCGCGGGCGACGAGATCACCTTCCCCGCGATCGCGGAGATCTACGAACGCGTCACCGGGGTCCCGACCCGGTTCGAGCCCGTACTGCCGATCGAAGACCCCATGCTCCGGTGGTTCGACGAGGCGGGCTACGAGGCCGACATCGCGACCCTGCGCCGGGAACACCCGCGTCTGCTGACCGCGGAGGCGTTCCTGGCACACAGGCTCTCCGCGTCCGCCTAGGCAGGGTTCAGAGCACGTTGCGCGGGTCCGGGACCGGGGCGAGCCGACCGTCGCAGTCGGCGTACCCCCATCGTGGACCCCGCGCCACCAGGTCGGCAACTGCGCCCACCAAGCGGTCGACGTGCTCCCCGGTAGTCCCCACGCCGAGGCTCGCGCGTACGGCCTGCGTGTGGCCTTCGGGCAGCAGGTGCTTGGTGAGCGGGTGGGCGCAGAACAGGCCGTCCCGCACACCGATGCCGTACTCGGCGGAGAGCGCCGCCGCCAGCAGGTCGGCGGGCAGACCGTCGACGACGAAGGACACGATCCCGACCCTGGGCTGCTCCGTCCCCCAGAGGGTCAGCTCGTGCACTCCGTCGATCTCGGCGAGGCCCGCGCGCAGGCGCTCCAAGAGGGTGGCCTCGGCGATGTGCTGCAAGGAGAGGGTCTCCTGGGAGAAGGTGTCACAGGCTGCCGCCAAAGCCACGGCCCCGAGGACGTTGGGGCTCCCGGCCTCGTGGCGCGCGGGCAGGTCGTTCCAGATCACGTCGTGCTCGGTGACCTGCCGGGTGGCTCCCCCGCCAGCGAGGTACGGAGTGGCTTCGCGCAGCCAGTCGGCGCGGCCGGCCAGGACACCGGAGCCGAAGGGCGCGTAGAGCTTGTGGCCGGAGAGCGCCACGTAGTCGACCCCGGTCTCGGTGAGGCTGAACGGCAGGTGCGGCACGTACTGGGCGGCATCGACGACGATACGGGCGTCCTCAGCGTGGGCGGCCTCGACCAGCTCCTCCACCGGCCAGATCTCACCGGTGACGTTGGAGGCGGCGGTCACGCACAGAAGCTTGGGGCCGTCGGGGGCCTCGGCCAGCGCGGCGCGGGCAGCGCGGACAGCCGCCTCGGGGGTCTCGGGCAGCGGCAGTCGGACCACCTTCCCGGCGCGCGAGGTGGGGTGCTCCCAAGGCAGCAGGCTCGCGTGGTGCTCGGTCTCGAACACCACCACGGTGCACCCTTCGGGAACGGCGCGGGACAGCAGGTTGACGGCATCGGTGGTACCCCGGACGAACACCACGGCGTCCGCGGAGCCGGTCTCGTCGGCTTCGGTGCGCACGCCCAGGAAGCGGGCGACGCTGCGGCGGGCGCGCTCGTAGGAGTCGGTGCTGACCTGCGAGTGGTGTCCGGCCCCGCGGTGGACGCTGGCGTAGTACGGCAGGGCCGCGGAGAGCACGTCGGCGACGCTGGTCAGGCAGGGCGCACTGGCGGCGTAGTCGAAGTTGGCGTAGTCGACGTACTCCCCGGTGACGAGGGGGACCCCGCTGTCGGGGGTGACGATCGAGCAGGTATCGCCAGCGTCGGCGGCCCGGGCGGCGGAACGGCTGGAACGGGCGGGGTCGAACGGAATGACTGTGGTCATGAAGGCACCTCTTCTGTAGGTCGTGGGACCCACAGGGGTACGCCGGATGTCGGCTTCGCCTCAGGGGTCCGCGCTTGTCTGACACGGTCGTGTCGGGACCTGGTCCTCACCCGGGGCACCCCACCGCGGAAGGAGGGTTGCCGACCAGCTAGCCGGGGCTTGTCGCTGGTACTCGTGACCTGTGCCGAAATTTAACACATGGATCGCCTGGGGCGCACCGGCACCCTGGTGTGGCCTGGAACACCCCCCGCTTGACACCCGCAGCCACGGCTGGTCCATACTGTTCCTGAACTGCCCTCACGTCGCGGGTGTCCGGTTTCCCCCGGCCGCCCTTCAGGCGCGAGACTCCAGTGCGTTGGAGTTTTCGCATGCCCGCAGACGAGAGGTGCGTCCTTTGTACGGCGACGACCGTGTCCAGCAGCTTTTCCGCAACCCCAGGGTTGTCCTCATCTCCGGCTACGCCCGTCTTCCCGACTCGGTGGCGAGCCATTCCCAGTACCAGCGGCTCGGTGTCGTGCTCGCGGTGGACTCCGCGGACGGCCGTATCGTGGCCGCGGACACCACCCTCCTCACGGATCTGGCCAAGGACTTCTTCCGCGCCCTGGTCGAGGGCTCCTCGGTGACCGAGGACATCGCGGAGATCGTCCACAGGGTCCAGACGCGGTACGCGGGCCAGTCCGGCGCCGCCCTCACCACCGCGCTGCGCCGCTGCTTGGAGACCTATTACCAACTGCGGGACGGCGATCAGCTTCCCGGTAGCCAGCTGCCCAGCGCCCCCGACGCCAAGGAGTGACCCTTGAGTGAGACCATCCCCGACGCTCCCGCTCCCGAAGCGCCCCTCCCCCTCGCCGGGGTGCGGATCGCCGACCTCTCCCGGGTCCTGGCGGGCCCGTACGCCACCATGCTCCTCGCCGACATGGGCGCCGAGGTGGTGAAGGTGGAGCAGCCGGGCAAGGGCGACGACACCCGGTCCTGGGGCCCTCCCTACGCCGAACCCGCGGAGGAGCACCGGGAGGACCACTCCCCCGGCGAGGCCGCCTATTTCCTGTCCGTGAACCGGAACAAGCGCAGTCTGGCCGTCGACCTCAAGGACCCGGAGGGGCTGGCCGCCGTCCAGGACCTGTGCGCCACCTCGGATGTGGTGATCCAGAACTTCCGGCCCGGGGTGATCGACCGCCTCGGCCTGGGCTACGAGGAGATCAGCAAGCGCAACCCGGCGCTCGTGTACTGCTCGGTGAGCGGTTTCGGCCCCGAGCACGAGCCCGCCACCCGGCCGGGATTCGACATCGTCGTGCAGGCGGAGAGCGGTCTGATGGCGACGACCGGCCCCGCCGACGGCCCGGCCAGCAAGGTGGGGGTGGCGCTCACCGACGTGCTCACCGGGCTGAACGCGGCCGTGGGCATCCTCGGCGCGCTGATGCGGGCCAGGGTGACCGGTCGAGGTGAGAACATCAGTGTCTCGCTCGTCAACTCCACTCTCTCCAGCCTGGTCAATCTCACCCAGCAGGCACTGGTCACCGAGACCGAACCGGCACGGGTGGGCAACGCGCACACGACCATCGTGCCGTACCAGGTGTTCCCCACCGCGGACGCGGAGATCGTGATCGCCGCCGGGAACGACGCCCTCTATCAGCGGCTGTGCGAGGCGATCGGCCGCCCCGACCTGGCAGCGGACGCCCGCTTCGCCACCAACCCGGAACGGGTGGCGCACCGCGAGGAGCTGGTCGGAGAGCTCTCGGCGACGCTCCGGACCCTGCCCGCCGACCACTGGATGGAGGTCCTGGTGGGTGCCGGGGTCCCGGTCGGCCGGGTGCGGGGCGTGCTGGACGCGCTGCGCACCGCCGACGCCAGCGGGGACGACGTCCTGCGCTCGGTGGAGCACCCCACGGCCGGACTTCTGGAACAGGTGCGCGCGGGTTTCCGCATGGAGCAGACCCCCACCCCGATGACCGCTCCCCCGCTGCTGGGCCAGCACTCCGCACAGGTGCTCGCCGAGCTGGGTCTGGATCCGGACCAGATCGGCAAGCTCGCCGAACGCGGCGCCGTCCAGCAGACCGACGTCAAGTAGGACCGTCAGCACACAGACCCCAGCACCACGAAGGGAAACCCATCATGAGCGCCTCCCAGCGCAAGGCCGCCGCCCCGGACCCGCACGACTTCCTGGCGGTGGACTCCGAACTGTCCGACACCGAGCGCGACGTCCGCGACGCCGTCCGCGAATTCTCCTCACACGAGCTCCTCCCGAACGTGGCCGACTGGTTCGAGGCCGGGACCATCCCCGACCCCCGTGGCCTCGCCAAGGCCCTCGGCGACCTGGGTGTCCTCGGCATGCACCTGGAGGGGTACGGCTGCGGTGGTTCCAGCGCTGTCGCCTACGGCCTGGCCTGCCGTGAGCTGGAGGCGGTGGACTCGGGGCTGCGGAGCTTCGTGTCCGTGCAGGGCTCCCTCGCCATGGCAGCGATCCACAAGTTCGGCTCCGAGGAGCACAAGAACGCCTGGCTTCCGAAGATGGCGGCCGGTGAGGCGATCGGCTGCTTCGGCCTCACCGAGCCCGACTCCGGCTCCGACCCGGGCTCGATGCGTACCCGCGCCCGCAAGGAGGGCACCGACTGGGTCCTCAACGGCACCAAGCTGTGGATTACCAACGGTTCCGTCGCCGACGTCGCCGTGGTGTGGGCCGCCACAGAGGACGGCATCCGCGGATTCGTGGTGCCGACCGACACCCCGGGCTTCTCCGCCCCGGTCATCCACAAGAAGCTGTCGCTGCGCGCCTCGATCACCTCCGAGCTGGTCTTGGAGGACGTGCGCCTGCCCGCCGACGCCGTGATGCCGGAGTCCAAGGGCCTCGGGTCGCCGCTGTCCTGCCTGAACGAGGCCCGGTACGGGATCGTGTGGGGCGTGGCCGGGGCCGCCCGCGCCTGCTACGAGGCCGCCCTGGACTACGCGAAGACCCGCGAGCAGTTCGGGCAGCCCATCGGCGGATTCCAGCTCACCCAGCGCAAGCTCGCCGACATGATCGTGGACGTCAACCACGCCAACATGACGGCGCTGCGGATCGGGCGCCTGAAGGACGAGGGGAACGCCCACCACAACCACGTGAGCTTCGGCAAGTTCGCCAGCGTGGCGGCGGCCCAGCGGGTGGCGCGGACCGCCCGCGGGATCCACGGTGCGAACGGGATCACGCTGGAGTACCCGGTGATGCGGCACATGGTGAACCTGGAGACCGTGGCCACGTACGAGGGCACCGAGGAGATCCACGCGCTGAGCATGGGCCAGGCGGTGACGGGCATCTCCGCGTTCCGCTAACGGAAGGTGCCCCGCGGGTGCCATCAGGGGCCGACAGCCATCACAATGGGATCATCCGAGTGAGGGAGTTGCCGAGATGGTGAACGAACCGACGAAGCGGTTCGAGATGACGAAGCTGCGGCGGACCGCCAACGCGTTCGTCAGCGGCTTCGTCAAGTACGGGGCCTGCCCACCCGAGCTGCACCTGCTCACCACGCGTGGGCGCAAGTCCGGTTTTCTGCGCACCATCCCGCTGAGCGTCCTGGACAGCGAGAGCGGCCGGTACCTGGTCTCCCCGTACGGGGAGGTCGACTGGGTGCGCAACCTGCGCAACGACGGCTTCGCGACGCTGCGCCACGGCGGCTGGATCGAGCTGGTGAGCGTGCGCGAACTGGGGACCGCCGAGGCCGCGCCGCTGCTCAAGGAGTATCTGGACCACCCCAGAGCCGCGATGGTCGGTCCCTACTTCGAGACCCCTCCGGACGCACCGGCGGAGGCCTTCGCGGCGGAGGCGGACCGGCACCCGGTCTTCCAGATCGTGCGGTCGACGACCGTCCGCATCTGAACCACAGGGCCCCGGCCACACCTCAGAAGTATGTGCGGCCGGGGCTCTTCTGCTGGCCTAGGGCGTGTTCGGTGGATGCTGCCCGTCGCGAGCGGCGCATCCAGTGGTGCTGGCACAAGGCCGAAGAAGGAGTCAGCCCGGGTTTGGCTGTCGACTGAGAGATGCGCAGTGCAAGTGCCGCTGGGGCGACGCGCAGCAGGGTATGTGTCCGCCGAACATGCCCTAGCGGGCCGGGCCGGTGTACAAGCGGCCGCGCCGCACTGGCACGTAGCCGACGCTGGCGTAGGTCTTGGCCGGGGTCTGGTACGGCAGGTCGGGCGAGACGTTGATGAACACCCGGTCGCCGCCTCGTCGGGCGGTCAGGCTGCATGCCGCCAGGGCGAGCGCGGAGGCGAGCCCTCTGCGGCGGTGTTCGGGGACCACTCCGAGGGGTTCGATCTCGGAGCACCGGTTCCGCGGATCCCACCACACGACACAGCAGGCCGCCAGGGCACCGTCGGGGGCCTCGACCACGAGGTCGAGTTCACGGTCGTACAGCAGGCTGGCACGGGTGTTGTCGTAGCGCTCCCGGCTGAAGCGGCTGGTCCGGTCGGGGTCCGGCGGGTTCTCCCTGCCCGGCCAGGGCAGATCGATGGGCTTCCAGGCGGTCCGGTGGCACTCCACCCGGGCTTCCTCCTCGCCCTCGCGCACCGGGCGGATCCGGTAGCCCTCCGGTAGGACGGCGTCCTCTTCGGTTGCGGCCCGGCACATCCAGTCGTCCGAGTCGTCCTCCCCGGGTGCGACGAACCCGGCCTTCTCGGCGAGCGCGCCGAGTTCGGCGTCCCCGTCGAAGACCAGGAGGTTCACCTCCGCGTCGCCGGCTTCGGTCAGGGCCCAGTCCAGGAGCGCGGCCCCCGCCTCGGGGTCGGCGGAGGCACCTTGGAGGCTGATCTCGGCGTGGGCGGAGAAGGCGTTGGGGGCGGCGATGTCGGCCCAGGCGACGAGCTCTCCGCCGCGGTGGGCCAGCAGCGTGTCCTGTCCGACGGCCTCGATGGCCAGTTCCCAGCCGAGCCCGCCCGGGTGCGAGCTCAACGGCCAGAGCCGCTGGACGAGCCGTTCCAGCGCGCGGGTGTCCTCGGAACGGAAAGTACGGAGCTCGAGCACGGCGACCTGCCTTCACGCGAAAGTGTGAACGGGATCACGCTAGCGACACGTCCCACTGCCGTTCCAGTGGATTTTCAGTTGCGGACGCGGAACACGTCGTAGACGCCGTCCACGCCTCGGACCGAGCGCAGGACGCTGCCCAGGTGCGTGGGGTCGGCCATCTCGAAGGTGAAGCGGCTCTGCGCCACCCGGTCGCGGCTGGTCTGCACCGTCGCCGACAGGATGTTGACGTGCTGGTCGGAGAGCACCCGCGTGATGTCGGACAGCAGCCGGGCACGGTCCAGGGCTTCCACGTGCAGGGCGACCAGGAACATCGAGTCCTCGGTGGGCCGCCACTCGACGTCGACCATGCGGTCGCGGTCCAGGCTGGCGGCGTTCACGCAGTCCGCTCGGTGTACGGACACCCCGTGGCCGCGGGTCACGAAACCGACGATGTCGTCACCGGGCACGGGCGTACAACACTTGGACAGGCGCGCCCACACGTCGCCGTCCCCGGCCACGACCACACCCGCGTTTCCGGAGCGCTGCTTGGCGGTCGCCACCTTGGAGGGCAGGGAGGACTCGGCGAGGTCCTCGGTGTGGTTCTCCAGCCCGCCCATGGAGTCGACGAGCTTGCTGACCACGCTCTGCGCGCTGACCTGGCGTTCGCCGACGGCCGCGTAGAGGGAGTCGACGTCTGCGTAGCGGAGGTCGCTGGCGAGGGCGATGAGGGTCTCACCGGTGAACAGGCGCTTGACCGGCAGCTGCTGTTTGCGCATGTACTTGGCGATCTCGTCCTTACCGCGGTCGATCGCGGCCTCGCGACGCTCCTTGGTGAACCAGTGCCGGATCTTGTTGCGGGCCCGCGCGCTCTTGACGAAGTTCATCCAGTCGCGGCTGGGTCCGGCGTCGGGGTCCTTCGAGGTGAGGATCTCGACGGTCTCGCCGTTGTGGAGCTCGTTCTCCAACGGCACCAGGCGGCCGTTGATGCGGGCCCCGACGGTGCGGTGGCCGACCTCGGTGTGCACGGCGTACGCGAAGTCCACCGCGGTGGCGCCCTGAGGCAGGGAGATGACGTCGCCGCCGGGGGTGAAGACGAAGACCTCCTGCACGGACAGGTCGAAGCGCAGCGACTCCAGGAACTCGCCCGGGTCCTTGGTCTCCTGCTGCCAGTCGATGAGCTGGCGCAGCCACTGCATGTCCGTGCCGCCCTTGGGCTTGGCTTCGCCACCGCCGGAGCCCCGGTCCTCCTTGTACTTCCAGTGTGCGGCGATGCCGTACTCGGCGCGGCGGTGCATGGCGCGGGTCCGGATCTGCAACTCGACCGGGTTGCCGGAAGGGCCGATGACCGTCGTGTGCAACGACTGGTACATGTTGAACTTCGGCATCGCGATGTAGTCCTTGAACCGGCCGGGCACCGGGTTCCACCGCGCGTGGATGGTTCCCAGGGCCGCGTAGCAGTCCCGGACGCTGTCCACCAGGACCCGCACCGCGATGAGGTCGTAGATGTCGTCGAAGCCCACGTTGCGGGCGATCATCTTCTGGTAGATCGAGTAGTAGTGCTTGGGCCGTCCGCGCACGGTCGCCTTGAGCTTGGCCTCGCGCAGGTCGCCGGAGACCGCCTCGATGACCTCCTGGAGGTACACGTCGCGGCGGGGTGCGCGCTCGGAGACGAGTCGGGCGATCTCGTCGAAGCGCTTGGGGTAGAGGGTGGCGAAGGCCAGGTCCTCGAGCTCCCACTTGATGGTGTTCATTCCCAGGCGGTGGGCGAGGGGGGCGAAGATCTCGAGGGTCTCGCGAGCCTTCTTCTCCCGCTTGGCGCGGGCCGGCAGGTAGCGCAGGGTCCGCATGTTGTGCAGGCGGTCGCACAGCTTGATGACGAGTACGCGGATGTCGCGGGCCATCGCCACGACCATCTTGCGGACCGTCTCGGCCTGGGTGGCCTCGCCGTACTTGACCTTGTCCAGCTTGGTGACGCCGTCGACGAGCTCGGCGATCTCGTCGCCGAAGTCCGCACGCAGCTCGTCGAGGGAGTACTCGGTGTCCTCGACCGTGTCGTGCAGGAGGGCGGCGGCCAGGGTGGCCTCCTGCATGCCCAGTTCGGCGAGGATGGTGGCGACGGCGAGCGGGTGCGTGATGTAGGGGTCGCCGCTCTTGCGCTTCTGGTGGCGGTGGTGGTGCGCGGCGATCTCGTAGGCGCGCTCGATGAGCCGTACGTCCACCTTGGGGTGGGTGGCGCGCACCGTCTTGATCAGTGGTTCGAGCACCGGGTTCATCGTCACTCCCCGCTGGGCGCCGAGTCGGGCGAGCCTTCTGCGTACTCGCACGGTGGAGGGCGTGGTGGAGGCCGCTTGGCGTCCCTGGGCCCCCTGCCCCGAGACGTCGGAGGGCGCCGCTTCTTCCGCGGCGCCCTCCGGGCGGTCCTCCTGTGGTCTTTTCGAGCTCGGCACTCCCGTACCGGCCGCATGCTTGCCGTCCGCACGTTCTCCCGGTGTGTCGGCTTTCGGCATGTCGCTCCGAGGGGTTTCGGCCGCTGGTGTCCTGGGGGCCTCCCGGCCCGACTCCTGCTCAGACACCGCTCCGGTCGAGACCACTTCGCTTGGCATGCCTACCTCCCGCGGATCCGCCCGGTGGAGCCGACGTCGCCGTTCGGCTCACCTCCGGTGCACGTGCGTGTCATCAGGGCCAGTCGTTGACGCGGCCGCCGCGGTCACCTCTCCCACCAGTCTAGTGGGATCGCCCCCGCCTGCGCGGGGAGCGCTCTGGCCCCTCGTGCCCCCTGTACTCACCGACTCGTGGATACACGCAGTGACCCAGGTCACCAAGTGCGTCACACCGAGTACTGGAGTACGTCAACGGGGACGGACCGTCGCGGTATTCCCTCGGGAAGCGCGACAGTCGCGGTGGGGTCTCCGGTCAGACCGAGAGGAGGGTGTGCAGCTCCACGTCGGGCATCTTCTCCCGCCCCTGAAGTGCGGAGAGCTCCAACAGGACCGAGAATCCCACGACCGTACCACCCGCCTTACGGACGAGTTCCACCGCGGCCCTGCCGGTGCCGCCCGTCGCGAGGACGTCGTCGACGACGAGCACACGGCTGCCCGGTGTGATCGCGTCGGCGTGCATCTCGACGGTCGCGGTGCCGTACTCAAGATCATAGGCCTGGTCGATGGTCTCTGCGGGCAGTTTCCCGGCTTTGCGTGCCGGAACGAAGCCCGCGCCCAGTTCCATGGCGACGGGGGCACCGAAGATGAAGCCCCGCGCCTCCAGCCCCACGACATGGTCGACGCCGCCTCCGAGGTAGGGGGCGGTCAGCCCGCGCACGGCGGCGGCCAGGGCCGCCGGGTGGTTGAGCAGGGGCGTGATGTCCTTGAACAGGATGCCCTCGTGCGGGAAGTCCGGGATATCGCGGATCTGCGCCTTGATCAGCGCGAGATCGTCGGCGGCGTCCGGGACGTCCTGGGTCGCGGTGTCGTTGGACATGGGTGGTGCGGCCTTCTTGTCGTGGTTCGGTTCGACCGCGGTCGAAGTACGGCGGCCGGGGCAGCGGCCGAATCAGCCGTCGAAAACAGCGCGGTACCGGCCCTGGGAGGAGGGCCGGTACCGAAGTCTGTGGCGCCGACTGGCGAGAGAGCCAGGTGCTGACTAGCCCTTGGGCTTGTCGTCGTCACCGAAGTCGGGGCGGTCCTCGACCGGGGTGTCGTCGTTGGTGGGGGTGATGACCTCACCGACACCAGCCTTGAGCATACGGATGCGGGTACCGGGGGAGATCTCCAGCACCACGTCCTGGTCGTGGATCTCGACCACCGTGGCGAAGATGCCCGCCTTGGTCATGACCTCGACGCCGGGGACCAGGGAGCTCTGCATCTGGGTCTCCTGCTGACGGCGCTTCTGGTTCGGGCGCCAGAACAGGAGCCAGAAGACCAGGAGGATCAGCAGGAACGGGAGCATCATGCCAATGAGGCTGCCCTCTCCCTGGGCACCTTCGGCGAGAGTGTAAATGCCCTGCACGGGGGCGTCCTTCCTGACGTTACCTGTGGCCGACGGTTGCCGGCTCGGACACCGCGACGACCACCTTCTTCGGGCCGTCCGACCACGGCGGTCGAATGCGCACCCGGCGTATACAACGCACGAAGGTGCCAACTCGTTCCACCGGTGTCGAACGACACCACACGAGGTCGCTGCCCCGCTTCGGCTGGTTCGCCCAGTTTACGTGGCGCTGATCACCAGTCATCCACCGGCCGAGAGTCAGGATGCTAACGGTTCGCCTCCGACAGGGAAATGCCTGGTGGCTCCAGTGTACGCCGAGGCGGAGGTCAGGATGCGTTGTCGCCCTTGGCCCCGCCGCCTCCTCTCCCATCGGTGGCGGATCCGGTGGCCGCGTCGGCCGCGGCGCCGAAGGCCGCGTCAGGCGGCGGGGTGAGTCCCATGTGGGCCCAGGCCATCGGGGTGGCCACCCGGCCCCGCGGGGTGCGGGCCAGGAAGCCGGAGCGGACGAGGAAGGGCTCGGCGACGACCTCCACCGTCTCGGCCTCCTCCCCCACGGACACCGCGAGGGTGGACAGTCCCAC
Source organism: Nocardiopsis nanhaiensis (assembly GCF_054778635.1). Classification (NCBI taxonomy): domain Bacteria; kingdom Bacillati; phylum Actinomycetota; class Actinomycetes; order Streptosporangiales; family Nocardiopsidaceae; genus Nocardiopsis; species Nocardiopsis nanhaiensis. The sequence goes on along the minus strand of NZ_BAAGZJ010000039.1, from coordinate 47,807 downwards.
CGGACCGCCGCGGAATCGGTTCATGAGCACGTCGAGGATGGCCCGGTCCAGCCGGTCCAGGCCCAGGGCGTCCACCTCGTAGAGCTCCAAGGCGGCGTTGGCGTTGGCGAGGGTGAGGCGGCCGTCCCCGCGCACCTCCGCGTAGTCGCGGACGCGGCGCAGGAGGCGGTTCGCGATCCGGGGCGTTCCGCGTGAACGGCTGGCGATCTCGCGGGCCGCCTCCTCTTCCAAGGGCGCCCCGAGCAGCCCGGCCGAGCGGTGCAGGATCTGCTCCAGTTCGGAGGGCTCGTAGAAGTCCATGTGGGCGGTGAAGCCGAACCGGTCGCGCAGCGGAGCAGGGAGCATCCCCGCCCGGGTGGTGGCGCCGACCAGGGTGAACGGGGCGATGTCGAGCGGGATGGCGGTGGCGCCGGGCCCCTTGCCGACGATGACGTCGACCCGGAAGTCCTCCATGGCGACGTAGAGCATCTCCTCCGCCGGGCGGGCCATGCGGTGGATCTCATCGAGGAAGAGCACCTCGCCCTCCTGGAGCGTGGACAGCACTGCCGCGAGGTCCCCGGACCGCTCGATCGCGGGCCCCGAGGTGATGCGCAGGGGCGCGCTGAGCTCGGCGGCGATGATCATGGCCAAGGTGGTCTTTCCCAGACCGGGGCCGCCGGACATGAGGATGTGGTCCGGGGCGCGGTTGCGGCGCTGGGCGCTGTGCAGGACCAGGGAGAGCTGTTCGCGCACCCGGTGCTGACCGACGAACTCGCTGAGGGCCTTGGGCCGCAGCGCTCCCTCGATCTGGTGGTCGTCCACGTCGGCCTCGGGCGAGACCGCGTCGCGTTCGTGCATGGTCAACTCCTAGGCGCGGCTGAGGCTGCGCAGGGCGCTGCGCAGGAGGACGGTGACGTCGCTGGTTTCCTCGGCCTCGGCGGCGACGGAGGCCGCGGCGGCCTCGGCGTCCTTGGCCGACCAGCCGAGGTTGACCAGGCCGGAGACGACCTGCCCGCGCCAGGCGCCGCCCGGCTCGGAGCCGTTGGGGGCGTCGGTGGGGGGCAGGGTGCCGTCGGTCAGGACGGGCGCGTCGATCTTGCCGCGCAGTTCCAGGACGATGCGCTGCGCACCCTTCTTGCCGATACCGGGCACCCGGGTCAGGGCAGCGGTGTCCTCGGAGGACACGGCCTGGCGGAGGCTGTCGGGGCTGTGCACGGCGAGCATGGCCAGGGCGATGCGCGGGCCGATGCCGGAGGCGGTCTGAAGCTGTTCGAAGAGGTGCTTCTCGTCGTCGTCGGCGAACCCGAAGAGGGTGAGGGAGTCCTCCCGGACGACGAGGCTGGTGGCGACGGTGCCCTCCTCCCCCACGTGCAGGCGGGACAGGGCGGAGGGGGTGCACTGTACGGTCATCCCGACGCCGCCGACGTCGATGACGGCGCTGCCCGCGCCGCGTGCGGCCACCCGGCCGGTGAGGAACGCGATCATCTCGTGTGGGCACCTGGAGGGGTGCCCGTCTCCTTCCTGGGGGCGGTACTGCTGCCTGTTGCTGCCCGGGTCCGGTGGCCGGTCCTAGCGGCCGCGCGCGCGGCGGGCCAGTTCCACCTTGCGGGCGAAGTCCTGTTGGGCCTGGGCGACCCGCGCCTGGGCCCCGCCGCGCCAGATGTGGCAGATGGCCAGGGCCACCGCGTCCGCGGCGTCGGCGGGCCTGGGTGGCCCGTCCAGTCCGAGGATACGCGCCACCATGCCGCCGACCTGCTTCTTGTCGGCGCGGCCGTTGCCGCTGATGGCGGCCTTGGCCTCGCTCGGGGTGTGGGTGGCCACGGGCAGGCCGCGGCGGGCGGCACAGACCAGGGCGATCCCGCTGGCCTGGGCGGTGCCCATCACGGTGCTGAGGTTGTGCTGGGCGAAGACGCGCTCGACGGCGACGGCATCGGGCTCGTACTTGTCCAGCCACTCCTCGATGCCGCGTTCGATGGCGACCAACCGCTGCGGGAGTTCGGTGTCCGAGGCGGTGCGGACGGCGTCGGCGCCCAGGAGGCGCAGGGGGCGACCGATGGCCCCCTCCACGACACCGATGCCGCACCGGGTCAGCCCCGGGTCGATTCCCAGCACGCGCACGTTGCCACCGTCTCTCTTCTCGAACGCCCGTTCGCACCATGCTAGCGGTGGGCGGCGACGCGAACCGCCGTCCCACAGGGCGTGTTGGCCCTGGCCGAGCGTGTCGGGCCCGGGTGGCGACAGGGTACCGATCTAGGTTGGGGCGATGAGCTCACTCTCCGATCCCAAGGTCCGCGCATTCCTGCTCCAAGGCACCCGGACGGGCAAGGTCGCCTACACCTCCGCGGACGGCCGCCCCTTGGTGGCGCCGATCTGGTTCACCATCGACGGTGACGGGCTGGTGTTCAACACCGGCAGGGACAGTGCCAAAGGCAGGGCCTTCGCCCGTGACCCACGGCTGGCGCTGGTGGTGGACCTGGAGGAGCCGCCGTTCGGTTTCGTTCAGGTCCAGGGCGAGGCGGAAGTCTCCGAGGACCCCGGCGAACTGCTGCGTACCGCGACGGAGATCGCCCGGCGGTACATGGGGCCGGAGCGGGCCGAGGAGTTCGGCCGGCGCAACGGCGTCCCCGGCGAGCTTGTGGTGCGTGTGCGCCCGACAAAGGTGATCGCCGGCCTGGATATGACCGGCTGACTCGAACAGCTGGTCCGGACCCGTCCGAGCCGGTCAGGCTGTGGCGTGGTCGAGGAAGGCCTCGGCCGCCGCGGTGAGCGGGCCCTTGCGGCTGATCAGCGCCACTTCCAGGTGGTCTGTGGGCACCAGGTCCAGGACCAGCGCCCCGGCTTGTTCGGCGAGGGCCCGCCAGGCATCGGTGACTACGGCGAAACCGGCGCCGTCCAGGACGAGCGGCAGGATCGACACCCGGTGTTCGCTCTCCACCGCGATGTGCGCGTCCAGCCCTTCGGAGAGCAGGCGGTCGACGAATCGGCGCATGCCCGAGCCCCGGTGACCGACGATGAGGCGCCGCCCGGCGAGGTCGACGACGGGGACCGGCTCGCCCTGCGGGAAGGGCCCGCCCCGCGGGGCCAACAGCACGAAGGCCTGCTTGGCCAGGGGATACACGCGGACGTCGGCGTCGGCCGAGGGGCCGTCCGTGGCGATCACGCCGAGCTCGCAGGCGCCCGTGCGCACCATCTGGACGGCGTCCCGGTTGGTGAGGGCTCCCCGGATGGACACGGAAACCTCGGGATGGCGTTCGGTGAAGCCGGCGACCAGACCGGTGAGCGGCTCGATGGCCTGGGTGGGCAGCGCGGCCACGTCCACGCGGCCCCTTCGAAGCCCTTGGACGGCCTCCACCGCCGACCTGGCCAGATCGAGTCCGCGTACCGACTCGCGTGCGGGGCCGACGAGGGCGTGTCCAGCGTCGCTGAGTACGACGCGGCGGCCGATGCGGTGGAAGAGGTCACTTCCCAGGTCTCGTTCCAGGGCGCGGATCGCCTGTGAAAGGGACGGTTGGGAAAGGTGGAGGGCGGCCGCGGCCCGGTTCATCCCGCCGTGGTCGACGACGGCCAGGAAGTACTCCAGCTGCCGAACGTCCACTGTGCTCCCCCGAACCTGCCTGACCGGGTTCGCCCCGGCTCGTCCTATAAGTTCAGCTTATAAGAGCGATCGATAACCGGTCTTGGACGCCGCCCCGCCCGGGCTGCTGGGATCGGGGCATGAGCGACCGACTTCTCCCCGGCTTCTCGCGGCGAACCGTAGACGCTGACGGGGTACGCATCAGCGTCCGTGTCGCCGGAGCCGGGCCTCCGGTCCTGCTCCTGCACGGCTATCCCCAGACCCACCTCATCTGGCACAGGGTCGCCCCCGTACTGGCGGAACGGTTCACCGTCGTCCTCACCGACCTGCGCGGTTACGGGGACAGCGGCAAACCCGCCTCCGATGCCAGCCACCTCCCCTACTCCAAGCGCTCGATGGCGCGCGACCAGCTCCTCGTCATGCGCGAGCTCGGGTACGACCGCTTCGCCGTCGTCGGCCACGACCGGGGAGCCAGGGCCGGGCACCGGCTGGCCCTGGACCACCCCGAGGCGGTCACCGCTTTCGCCGCCCTGGACATCGTCCCGACCCGGTACTCGTTCGAGAACGCCGACGCCGACTTCGCCGCCGGCTACTACCACTGGTTCTTCCTGACGGCCGGAAACGGCATCCCCGAGCACCTCATCGGACAGGACCCGGGGTTCTGGGTCCGGACCCGCATGAACGCCCGCCACCACGGCGGGGCCGCCTTCGACCCGGCGGCGGTCGAGGAGTACGTCCGCTGCTTCAGCGACCCCGCCGCAATCCACGCCTCCTGCGAGGACTACCGGGCGGCCGCCACCGTCGACCTCGAACACGACCGCGAGGACGCCGGGCGCCGCATCGACTGTCCCGTCCTCCTGCTGTGGGGGGAGCAGAGCTTCGTCGGCCGCAGCTACGACGTGCTTCAGGCCTGGGCGGAGTACGCATCGGACGTACGGGGCCGGGCCCTCGCCTGCGACCACTACGTGCCCGAGGAAGCACCCGAGGCAACCGCAACCGAACTCGCCGACTTCCTACGCCACCACCACTTGGAGTCCCCATGAAGCAGTACCGCATCGCCACGATCCCCGGCGACGGGATCGGCAAGGAGGTCACGCCCGCCGCCCTCGCCGTCCTGGACAGGATCGCCGCCCACCACGGCTTCGGCCTCGCCTACGACGAGTTCGACTGGTCCTGCGAGCGCTACCTAGCCGAGGGCGCCATGATGCCGGAGAACGGGCTCGACCAGATCCGGCACCACGATTCCGTCCTGCTGGGCGCTGTGGGCTGGCCGGGGGTGCCGGACCACGTCTCCCTGTGGGGGCTGCTCATTCCCATCCGCCGCGGCTTCCAGCAGTACGTCAACCTCAGGCCCATCAGAGTTTTGGAGGGCGTGCCGAGCCCGGTCGGCCGGGCGCTGCCCGGTGAGGTCGACTTCGTAGTCGTCCGGGAGAACAACGAGGGTGAGTACTCGAGCATCGGCGGAAGGATCTACGAGGGTTCACCGGAGGAGACCGTCGTCCAGGAGTCGGTGTTCACCCGGCGCGGGGTGGAGCGGGTCCTGGAGTACGCCTTCGACCTCGCCGAGCAGCGCGGCGGTCAGCTGACTTCGGCCACCAAGTCCAACGGGATCGTGCACACCATGCCGTTCTGGGACGAGCTGGTCGCTGAGCGGGCCGGGCACCACCCGGACGTGGCTTGGGAGCAGGAGCACATCGACGCGCTCGCCGCCAAGGTCGTCCTGGACCCGGAGCGGTTCGACGTGATCGTGGGATCGAACCTGTTCGGCGACATCCTGAGCGACCTCGCCGCGGCGGTGGCGGGCGGGATCGGCATCGCCCCGTCCGCCAACCTCAACCCGGAGCGGGAGTACCCGTCCATGTTCGAACCGGTGCACGGGTCAGCCCCCGACATCGCGGGGAAGGGCGCCGCCAACCCGCTGGGCGCCCTGTGGTCGGCGTCGATGATGCTGGACCATCTGGGGCACCCCGAGGCCGGCCAGCAGATGATGGAAGCTGTCCGAACGGTCCTGGCCGAGGGCCGCGTACAAACCCGCGACCTGGGCGGTACCGCCGGTACCGAGGAGTTCACCGCCGAGGTCCTGCGCCAGCTGCCCTGACCGGCGGCCCGGAAAACGCCTGTGGCCGCGCCCCTCTGCAGGGGTGCGGCCACAGGCGTCGTCGTATGATCCCTGAGGTCGGCCCTCGGGCCGGGCGCGGAGCACTACAGCTCGGCCATGACCTCGTCGGGGATGTCGGCGTTGGTGAACACGTTCTGGACGTCGTCGGAGTCCTCGAGCGCGTCCACGACCCGCATGACCTTCTTGGCGGCCTCGGCGTCGAGCGGGACCTCCATGGTCGGCAGGAAGCTGGAGTCGGCGGAGTCGTAGTCGATTCCGGCCTCCTGGAGGGCCGTACGGACGTCGACCAGGTCGGTGGCCTCGCAGACGATCTCGAAGGACTCGCCGATGTCCTCGACATCTTCGGCCCCGGCTTCAAGGACCGCGAGGGTCACGTCGTCCTCGGTAGTGCCCTCCTTGGACACGAGCACGACACCCTTGCGGTTGAACAGGTACGACACCGAGCCGGCGTCGGCCATGTTGCCGCCGTTGCGGGTGACCGCCACACGCACCTCGGAGGCGGCCCGGTTGCGGTTGTCGGTGAGGCACTCCACGAGCAGCGCCACGCCGCCGGGGGCGTACCCCTCGTACATGATGGTCTGCCATTCGGCGCCGCCCGCCTCCTCACCGGAGCCGCGCTTGCGGGCGCGCTCGATGTTGTCGGCGGGCACCGAGTTCTTCTTCGCCTTCTGGATGGCGTCGAAGAGCGTCGGGTTGCCTTCGACGTCACCGCCACCGGTACGCGCGGCCACTTCGATGTTCTTGATCAGCTTGGCGAACAGCTTGCCGCGCTTGGCATCGATGACGGCTTTCTTGTGCTTGGTGGTGGCCCACTTCGAGTGGCCGCTCATGCTTGTCCTTTCGCGATGTCGACGAAGAGGCGGTGGATGCGCGCGTCGCCGGTGAGTTCGGGGTGGAAGGACGTCGCCATCAGGCTGCCCTGTCGTACGGCGACGATCCTACCGGCCTCGTCAGGCCTAGACACGGCCCCGAGGACGGTGACGCCGGCGCCGACCGACTCGACCCAGGGCGCCCGGATGAACACGGCCTCGAAGGGGTCCTCGCCGATGCCGTCGATCCGTACCCCGGCTTCGAAGGACTCGGTCTGGCGCCCGAAGGCGTTGCGGCGCACGGTCATGTCGATACCGCCGACGGTCTCCTGGTCGGCGGTCCCCCCGAGGACGCGGTCGGCCAGCATGATCATTCCGGCACACGTCCCGTAGACGGGCATCCCGTCGACGACGCGTTTGCGGAGGGGATCCAGCAGCCCGTAGCGGACGGCCAGCTTGGACATGGTGGTCGACTCCCCACCGGGGATGACCAGGGCGTCCGCGTCGTCGAGCCGGTCAGCGGAGAGGACCTTCACGGTGCGCGAGCCGAGGCCCTCCAGCACGTGCACGTGTTCGTCGGCGTCCCCTTGGAGGGCGAGGACACCGATGGTGGGTGTGGCGGTCAAGTACGGCCTCACTCGTTGTGGAACTGACTCTGGAACCGGCCGGGCGGCGGGGACCCGTCCCCGCCGCCCGGCACGAACCCGTGACTGGCTAAGGGTTACCAGCCACGACCGGCGTAACGCTCGGACTCGGGAAGCTCTTCCACGTTGATGCCGACCATGGCCTCGCCCAGGCCGCGTGAGACGCGCGCGATGACCGCGGGGTCCTCGTAGTGCAGAGTGGCCTGCACGATGGCGTCGGCGCGCTTGGCCGGGTCACCGGACTTGAAGATGCCCGAACCGACGAACACGCTCTGGGCGCCGAGCTGGCGCATCAGGGCGGCGTCGGCCGGGGTGGCGACACCGCCGGCGGAGAACAGCGGCACGGGCAGCTTGCCCAGGCGCGCGACCTCCTTGACGACCTCGTACGGGGCGCGCAGCTCCTTGGCTGCGCCGAACAGCTCGGGCCCGTCCAGGGTGCCGAGCCGCCGGATCTCGCCGTTGATGGAGCGCATGTGGCGGGTGGCCTCGACGACGTTGCCGGTGCCGGCCTCGCCCTTGGAGCGGATCATCGCCGCGCCCTCGGCGATGCGGCGCAGGGCCTCACCGAGGTTGGTGGCACCGCAGACGAAGGGGACGGTGAAGGCCCACTTGTCGATGTGGTAGGCCTCGTCGGCCGGGGTGAGGACCTCGGACTCGTCAATGAAGTCGACGCCGAGGGACTCCAGGACCTGGGCCTCGACGAAGTGGCCGATCCGGACCTTGGCCATGACGGGGATGGAGACCGACTCGACGATGCCGTCGATCATGTCCGGGTCGGACATGCGGGCGACGCCGCCGTCCTTGCGGATGTCGGCGGGCACGCGCTCAAGCGCCATGACCGCGACGGCACCGGCGTCCTCCGCGATCTTGGCCTGCTCCGGCGTGACGACGTCCATGATGACGCCGTTCTTGAGCTGCTCTGCCATGCCTCGCTTGACGCGCTGGGTACCGACGGCGTTGTCGGTGGTGTTCGATGCGTTGGTGGCCACGGTGGTGGGCTCCCGTTTCTTCTGCTGGTTTGCGGCCAGGCCGTGTTCTCCGGATAGCTGCGGTTCCTGGTGAACACGGTCCGGTTCGTGCTCCGGGCGGCGAGCTCGGCGGCGTCGTGCGGGGTTGCGCGGACACCGTCGGTGCCGCGCACCCTGGGTCGACCAGCCTCCCATCCTAGTTCCACCCCTTTCGGGACGTTTGACCAGATCGGAGTTTGGCGGGTGGTGCTTGCGCCAGGCTGGCGCCGTCAGCGTTCCGGCGTCCGGTCGTCCATCTCGAAGTAGCCCGGCAGCGCGGCGGTTCCGGCGAGCCGCAAATGGCGGACCAGGCGGGAGCGGCGAGAGCGCCGGGTATCGGCGACGGCGTCGTTGTGGAAGACCCGGGCCAGGTGTACGCCCCGCGCGGCAACCGCCACCTCCTCCAGGTGCGGGACCAGCCGCGGACTCGACGAGGCGTCCGGGGGGAGCCCGTCCAGAGCGGAGCGCAGCGTCGCGGACAGCGCGCTCTCCGCGAGCTCCCGGTCGGTGTCGCCCGCGCGGCGCGCTCTGTTGGCCCCATCGGCCAGGGTCCGGGCGGCCTCGGGGTCGAGGCCCTCAGCAGCGGCGAGGTCGAGCACGGCGGCGGCCCGGCGCACCAGGGCCGCGTCGAGAGCTGCACGCGCTGTCTCCACCCGGTGGTGGAGGCGGTCGAGCCGGGTGGCCCTCCAGGACAGGTAGAAGCCCAGCAGGACCAAGGCCAGCAGGGCCGCGGCGACCAGGGTGACGAATCCGACGTCCGCGCTCAGGTGCGCTCACCCCGGCGGAGCAGGGCGGTGGACAGGCGGCCGCCGTCCAGGCGCACCCCGCTAGGGCGGCCCTCGCGTCCTTCGCCCGCCAGGACGGTCTCGTACACGTGCGCGATGTCGGCGGCGACGGTGTCCCAGTCGTAGGCGCGCACAGCCTTGCGGGCCGCCTCGGACAGTTGGGCACGTCGGTCGGGGTGGTCGAGCAGGTCGCCGGCGCATTCGGCCAGGTGGTCCGGGTCGCCGACCCGGAAGAGCTCGCCGGCCCCACCTCCGCCCAGGACCACGGAGAAGGCGGGGATGTCGCTGGCGACAATGGCCGCACCGGAGGCCATCGCCTCGGTCAGGACGATGCCGAAGCTCTCCCCGCCCAGGTTGGGCGCACAGAAGACGTCGGCGGAATGGTAGGCGCGCACCTTGTCCGCGTCGTCGAGCCGCCCGAGGCGGACCACACGGGGGATCAAGTGGGCGGGAACCCCGGACAGGTCGGGTTCGCCCGGCCCGGCCACGAGCAGGCGCAGCCCGGGCCGGCGGGGTGCCATCCGGGTGAAGGCCTCCAACAGCGTGGCCAGGCCCTTGCGCGGTTCGTCGAGGCGGCCCAGGAAACCGATCGAACCGCCCTCCCCCGGCCAACCGGGCAGTGCCTCGGCGTGTTCGAAGCGGCACACCGACACCCCGTTGGGGATGAGCACGGCGTCGCCGCCCACGTGTTCGACCAGCGTCCGCCGGGCCGCCTCGGACACGGCCACGCGCGCGTTGATCTTCTCTAGGGCCGAGCGCAGGGCGGTGGAGGTCGCGGACATGGCGCGCGAGCGGGGGTTCGAGGTGTGGAAGGTCGCGACGATGGGCCCGTCCGCCGCCCAGCAGGCCAGGAGGGAGACGCTGGGCGCGGAGGGTTCGTGGATGTGCAGCACGTCGAAGCCGCCTTCGGTGATCCACCTGCGGACGCGTGCGGCGGTGCGCGGGCTGAAGCTGAGCCGGGCCACCGAACCGTTGTAGGGAACCGGGACGGGACGCCCGGCCGGGACCAGGTAGTCGGGCAGGTCACGGGCCCCGGAGCCGACGGGGGCCAGTACCGAGACCTCGTGGCCCATCGCGGTCAGCGCCTCGGCCAGGTCCCCGACGTGTTGCTGGACGCCGCCGGGGACGTCCCAGGCGTACGGACAGACCAGGCCCACCCTCATCCCCGTATACCCGCCTCTTGACCGGCGCGGTCGGCCTCGTGGTCCGCGCTGAAGACGGCCTGGAGCATGTGCCAGTCCTCAGGGTGTTCGGCGATGGCGGCCTCGAACACGCGGGCCAGTTCCTGGGTGGTGTCCTGGATCCGCTGGGTCCGAGTGGGAGCGGGGGCCACGGGGATCTCGTCGTGGACGCGGATGTTCCAGTAGGGGCCGTCGTACCAGAGCGAGACCGGCATCAGGGCGGCACCGGTGTTCAGGGCCAGGGCGGCGGGCCCCGAGGGCATGCGTGCCTTCTCCCCGAAGAAGTCCACCTCGAGGCCGGTGCCGCCGATGTCCCGGTCTGCGAGAAGACAGACCAGGCCGCCCTCGCGCAGGCGGCGGACGAGGACGCCCACAGTGTTGGCGGTCCCGCCGGTCAGCGGCAGCACCTCCATGCCCAGGGACTCCCGGTAGGAGGTGAACCGCTGGTAGAGGCTTTCGGGGCTGAGCCGCTGGGCGACGGTGGTCAGGGGTGTGCCCCGGCTGCTGATCCACGCACCGGCGTGGTCCCAGTTGCCCATGTGCGGCAGGGCCGCCACCACCCCGCGACCGGAGCGGATGTTCTCCTCCAGGACCTCGATACCGCTTTGGCGGGTGTTGCCGAGGATGTGCTCCCGGCCCATGGCGGGCAGGCGGAACATCTCGTAGTAGTAGCGCATGTAGGAGCGCATCCCGGCCTTGGACAGGGCGCGCAGCTGGGCGTGGCTGGCGTGCGGGCCGACCAGCCTGCGCAGGTTGCGTTCCAGGCCGCGGGTACCGCCGTCGTGGGTGCGCCAGGAGCGGTCGGCGATCCGCTGGAACACCGCCCGGCCCGCGCGTTCCGGTGACCGGCGGACCAGCGTCCAGCCGGCCGAGTAGGCCAGATCGGCCATGCGTTCGTCCACGTCCTGCCCCGTCCTCAGCTCTTCCCGCCGCTTCCTCTCCTGCCCCCTCCTAGGCCCCGTTGCTCGTCTTCTCGTCCTCGCCCGTGGCGAAGCCCGGGTCGTTGAGGCGGGCCCGGGTCTCCACCAGGCGCTGGAGGATGGTGATCAGGCTGAGCGCGGCGAGGAGCCACAGGCCGCCGGCGAGGACGTACGGCACTCCGAGCTCGCTCAGACCGACGGCGACCAGGATGATCACCAGGCGTTCGGTGCGTTCGGCCACTCCCACGTCGCAGTTGACGCCCAGGCCCTCCGCGCGCGCCTTGATGTAGGACACCATGAAGCCGCTGATGAGGCAGAAGAGGGTGAGCCCGGCAAGCATCGGATCATCGCCCTCACCCACGAACCACCACATGAGTCCGGCGAGGATCGCGGCGTCGGCGACCCGGTCGAGGCTGGAGTCGAGGAAGGCACCGAAGGCGCTGGCGCTGTCTTTGGCCCTGGCCACGGCACCGTCGAGCATGTCGAAGAGCGCGAAGACAGTGATGACCACCGAACCGGCGTAGAGCTGGCCGCGGGGATAGAAGTAGAGGGCGCTGACGACGACGCCGGTGGCACCGATGATGGTGACGACGTTCGGGGTCAGGCCGATCTTGGCCAGGCTCCGACCGAGCGGAGCGGTGACCCGGGAGATCATGGGACGAAGGATTCTCAGCATGTCTTCTTGTGGTCGTAGGACGGTCGTGGGGGGTGGGATCCGCACCGGGTGGCGTGCTGTCGGCCGCGTGGCTCCGGTCGGGGCACCCATCGGTGCCCTGGCCGGGTTCCGGTCAGACTCGCTGTCATCCCCGGGGCCAGTGTTCGGCCAGTTTGGTTCGGGTCTGCTCCAGCATCTCGGGCAGGACCTTGGTCTGGCCGATCACGGGCATGAAGTTGGTGTCGCCACCCCAGCGCGGCACGATGTGCTGGTGGAGGTGCGCGGCGATCCCGGCACCGGCCACCGTACCGAGGTTCATGCCGACGTTGAAGCCCTGCGGGCGGTGGGCCGTGTCGAGTGCTTGGATCCCGGCCTGGGTGAGGGCGGCGACCTCCGCCGTCTCGTCCTCGTCGAGCGAGGTGTACTCGGAGACGTGCCGGTAGGGGCAGACCAGCAAGTGGCCGCTGTTGTACGGGTAGAGGTTGAGGACCACGTAGGCGGACTTGCCGCGGGCCACCACGAGCCCTTCTTCGTCGTCCAGCCCGGGCGCCCGGCAGAAGGGGCAGCCGTCCTCCGCCTTCGGGCCGGTCGGCTTGCCCTCCCCCTTGATATAGGCCATGCGGTGCGGGGTCCAGAGCCGCTCCCATCCGTCGGGGCTCCCCGTCCCCGTGCCGGGGAGGTCGCTCGGCCCGTTCTCGGGCTCGTTGTCGGCACCGCGCATCGCTCGTCCGTTCCTTCGCATGACCGTTTCGTACTGCGGGTCCCAGCATAGAAGCGCAAGGGAGCGGGCGCGCCGGTGCCTTCCGGAGCGCGTCAGTGTGCGCCGCGACAGTCCGGCGGGTCCGCGTACCGGTCAGAGCCCGAGCAGGGTGCGCAGGTGGCGCGGCGGCAGCGGGCCGTGGGCGAGGAGCTCGTCGTGGACCCGGCCGGGTGCGGCCCCGGGGCGAGCGGCGGTGAGGTCGCGGACCACGTCGGCGACCTCCAGGGACCCGACCATGTCGGTGGCGGCGGGCCGTGTCGCAGTCCTGATCCACTGCCAGACCCGGTCGGCCTCCTCCGCGTCGTGGCGCCCCTCCTCGACGAGTCGGCCGATCGCCTCGGGCTCGGTCAGGTGACCGGTGTGCAGGCGGACTTCGATGACCGCGTACAGTGCGCGGCGCGCTCGTTCCAGCAGGGTGAGGAGCAGGAGCGCGGCGTTCTCCCGTTCGTGTTCCCTTCCGCGCTCGGGCCCCGCCGCTCCCCCGGCGTCCACCACGCCCTCGGGGCCGGGTCCGGCGTGCCAGCCCGCGCGGGCCAGGGCCAGGGATATGTACGCGGCCCATCCCCGGGTCAGGACGGGGCTGGGCAGGAGTGCGCGCACCGGAGACCCGCCGGTGGGGGCCGCGGCGCGCGGTTCCAGCAGGGCAAGGCCGGGTCCGGCGATCCTCGTCAGATCCGCGCGGAGTTCGTGCAGGTTGCGGCTGAGTCCGTCCGGAGACTCGGGGCCGTCCCCGACGTCGGCGACGATGCAGGGCACGAGCAGCGGCCCCTCGCCCGCCAGGGGGCGCGCGGGCACCAGCCGGGCCCTCCCCCGGACCGGGAGTTCGGGCAGGGAGAGCGCGATCCGCCGCTCAGGCAGGGTGACCAGGTCGAGTTCGGCCACCCGGGCGTGCAGGTGGTCCAGCGCCCCTTGGGTCCACTCGGTGGTGTTCTCCAAGGTGACGGACTCCTTGGCCAGCTCCTCGAGGACCCGGTCGACCTGTCCGGCGCGGAGCGGAGCGTCCAGCATGAGGGCGGCGGTCCCGGTGAGTTCCCGGTCGGCGTCCGACAGATCCCGTTCCGCTCGGGCGAGCAGGTCGCCCGGGGCGCGTTCGGTGTCCAGTTCGTGGCGGAGCCAGGCCCCGTAGTCGTCGCCTAAACGGCGCTCGACCACCTCGGCTCCGGTGGTCCGCCGGTCGGCAGCGCCGACGGCGGCCTGGAAGACGTAGGTGCGGGAGGCGGCGCTGACCCTGTGGCAGGCGGCCAGCCGCACCGACGGTGGTTCGGGCAGGTCGGCTTCGCGGTCGTCGGGGCGCAGCACGGCACGGACCCGGTCCAGGATGCGCCCTTCGAGCCGTTCCCCGATCCGCATGGCCGCGGCCAAGTGGGCGTGGGCTATCGGGCTCCCGGCGTCGAGGCGGGCACGGACCTGATCCGCGTGCTCGAAGAGGCCCTGGGCACGCCGCAGGACCGCCGCCCAGCGCACATCGTCGCTGCCGTGCACCTCGTCCAGGGTGGCGGCCATGAGGGCCGCGGGGTCGTACAGGGCGGGGTTCCAGGTCTGGGGCCGCAATACGGTGAGGAGCCAGCGGCGCCGGACGATCTCGGCGCGCAGCAGCGCGAGGTCGACCCGCTCCCCTTCGGACAGGCGATCGGGGTCGAGCCCGTCCAGAAGGCGGTCGGCCTCGTCGAAACGGCTGCGGCGGCGGGCGTCGCCCTCCTCCGAACGGTCCTCCAGGGCGCCGGGAACCGTCTGGGGCGCGCCCACCTGCTGCGCCCATTCATAGTCCGTGGCCAGGAGCTCACCCAAGACCGCCCGGGCCTTGGCCGGGAAGGGGGAAGTTCGCCGGAACAGGGCCCTGAAGCGCTCGAGGAGGTTCATGGCCCGGGATGCTAACAGGCGCCGACGCAGGCATCCGGACGTTCGCGGTTCAGAGCCCGAGCAGAGTGCGCAGGTGGCGCGGGGGCGGGTTTCCGTGGGCGAGCATTGTGTCATGGATCCGCCGGAGCGGCTCCTCCGGGCGCTGCTGTGCCAGGTCACGGGCGATGTCCGAGACCTCCGAGTAGCCGACGTAGTAGGTGGAGAGCTGGGCGCTCGTGAGCAGGGCGCGCCGCCACTTACCGACCGCTTCACCCTCCTCCTGGTGGCCGCGTTCGGTCAGCAGGGTGATCGCTTCGGCCTCGGTGAGGTCCCCGGCGTGCACGCGTACGTCGAGGATGGCGTTGAGGATCATCCGCAGCCGCAGCTTGAGCTGGCCCAGGCGCACGGCGAGATTGTCGCGGCGGGCGGCCCCGTCAGTGCCCTCGGACCAGCCGCGTCCGGCGAGGACCTCCTCGACGTGGACCGCCCAGCCCTCGACGAAGGTCCCGCTGTTCAGAGCGGACCGCACCCGGGTGTGGCCGTCGTGGCGGGCGGCGTGGGCGAGCTGCAGCGCGTGGCCGGGCAGCGCCTCGTGGATCATCAGGTTGCGCAGCATGCCGCCGTTGTACTCGCGCAGGAAGGACTTCTGGCGCTCGGCGCTCCAGTCCTCCGGCGGCGGCGCCACGGCTATATAGGTGGGCTGACGCCGAAGGCGTTCGTTCGAGGGTGGTGACGGGTGGAAAGGTGCGTCGGAGTCGAGCGGGCCCGGAGCGTCGCAGTAGGCGACGGCCACACCGCGGCGGGACTCGGGCATCGGGATGACGCTCACCGGGTCGTCGTACACCGTGGCCAGGTCCAGATCCCGTACCCGGGAGTAGAGGTGCGCCAGGGCGTCGGTGCAGGCGGGCAGGACACCGTCGGCGTCGATGGTGTGTTCGTCCGCCAAGGAGGCGAGGACCTCGGCGACCTGTCCGGCGCGGCGGGGTCGGCCCTCGTACTCGGCCGCGGCCTCGGCGATCGCCTCCTCCGTGGCCAGGAGGTCACTCTCAGCGCGCACCAACAGGGCGTCCGGTGAGAGTTCGGAGTCCAGGGTGTACCAGAGCTGTGCGGCGAACTGACGGGCGCCCAGGCGGGGGTCCGCTGTGGCGAACTCGGCCTCGGTCCGCAGCCACGAGGTGTATTCGTCGAGCGCGGCCAGGGCGGCGTCACGGGCCGTCTCGACCTTGGAACGGAGTTCGGGATGCTGCGCGGCCAGGGCCGGGACGTCGTCGGTGAGCATCGTGCGAGCGCCCGCCAGCTGGCTCAGGGCGGTCTCCACGTGCACGCGGGGCATGCCGGGCCCTTCGGACAGCCGGGCGCGCGCGGTGTCCAGGTAGGCGGGCAGGGCGTCGCAGCGCGCGGCCAGCGCCTCCAGGCGTTCGGGCACCGAGAGGCTCTCTCGTTCCAAGAGCGCGTGGACGGCCTCACCCGGAGAGTGGAGAAGCGGGTCCCAGGCGTGCGGGCGCAGCTCCGCGGTGTGCCACAGGTCTGCGCTGATCCTGGTCCGGAGCATCTCCAGGTCGACCAGGTCCTCCGCAGGAATGAGGTCGGGGTCGATCTCGTCCAGCGAACCGAGTGCGTCGGTGAGCATGGAGATCCGACGGGCGTCGGCCTCCACCGAATAGTCGGTGAGCCGGTGGGCACCCCGGGTGTCCCCCAGGTCCAATGCCCACTCCGGGGAGTCGGCCAGGAGCGCGTCAAGCACACGCTCGGCGACGTCTCGGAACCGTCGGGTCATCGCTGCGGCGTCGGACTGGGAGGAAGAGCTCATCCCGCCATGATGCCAGCACAACGGCCTGCCCTAGGGCGTGTTCGGTGGATGCTGCCCGTCGCGAGCGGCACATCCAGTGGTGCTGGCACAAGGCCGAAGAAGGAGTCAGCCCGGGTTTGGCTGTCGACTGAGAGATGCGCAGTGCAAGTGCCGCTGGGGCGACGCGCAGCAGGGTATGTGTCCGCCGAACATGCCCTAGGCACACGGCCTGAGCCCGGTTCCCGCGTGGCGGGAACCGGGCCGTGCTCCGTGCGGGACCCCGGCCCGGGACTGAACCCGGTCAGCGCCAGGAGTTCTGACCCCCGGTGGATGTGGGCTGCTGCCCGCCAACGCCCTCGGGGTCCCCCACCGTGATCGCGTGCTCGACAAGGGTGATGAGCGTCGACTTGGTGGAGGCCCGGTCCCTGGCGTCCACCTGGACGATGGGGATCTCCGGGCTGAGCGTCAGAGCGTCCCGGACCTCGTCCGCGGCGTGGGGGTAGTAACTGTCGAACCCGTTGATCGCCACGATGAAGGGCAGTCGCGCCTCTTCGAAGTAGTCGATCGCGGGGAAGCAGTCGGCGAGACGGCGGGTGTCCACGAGCACGACCGCGCCGATGGCGCCTTTGACCAGGTCGTCCCACATGAACCAGAACCGGTGCTGCCCGGGCGTACCGAACAGGTACAGGATCAGGTCGGAGTCGAGGGAGACGCGGCCGAAGTCCATCGCGACGGTGGTGGTCTGCTTGTCCGGCGTCTTGGCGAGGTCGTCCACCCCGACGCTGGCGCTGGTCATGACCGCCTCGGTCGTCAGAGGCACGATCTCGGAGACTGAGCCAACGAATGTCGTCTTCCCGACACCGAAGCCCCCGGCGACGACGATCTTGACCGACGTCATCGCGTTCCCCCCAGCACCGCCTTCCTCGGCTGGGCTAGAGCTTGCGAAGTCCACTGAGCACCCTTTCAAGCAGGTTGGTGTTGGGGCGAGAGTCGTTGTTGAGCGAAGACCTGATCTGGAGCAGTCCCTGCTCGGACATGTCCGCCACAAGCACCCGCGCCACACCGAGCGGCATCCGCAACAGTGCGGAGACCTCCGCCACGGAACGCCATTCCTGGCACAGATCGCTGATCGCCTGCCATTCGGGCGTCAGCGTCCCTGACTCGTGTCGAGCCGCCGCCGTGGCCGAGATCAGTGCTTCCAGTGGAAGCTGCGACTTCGGCTTGGTGCGACCCTTGGTGACCGCGTAGGGGCGCACCAGCGAACTGGGGGCGCTGCCCTGCGCGGGTCGTTGGTCATACGGTTGTTGGATTGGTCGAGGAACATCTCCGCCGCCCGGCACTGCCGGCATCCCTCCGCTTGGGGGGTTGCCCGGCTGTTGACCGAACCACGAGGCGCTCCCGGCATCTCTACTGTGAGGTGCCACCACTTCCTCCTGTCGGTGGTGGATCAGTGGATTCCCGAGGTGCGCGCCGTTGGTGTCAGCGCCCGCCCCGCCCGCTCGACGAGCAGGGTCATCTCGTACGCGACCAGGCCCAGGTCGCTCTCAGCCGCCGCGAGGACCGCGAGGCAGGAGCCGTCACTGATGGCCATGATGAGCATCAGCCCCCGCTCCATCTCCACGACGGTCTGTGCCACGGCCCCACCCTCGAACACCCGGGCAGCGCCCTGCGTCAGGCTGGACAGGCCAGAGGCGATGGCCGCCAACTGGTCGGCCCGGTCTGCTGGGAAGCCCGCGGACGACGCCAACGGTAGGCCGTCAGAGGAGACGACGATCGCGTGAGCGACGTCGGGCACCCGGTCGGCAAAGTCAGTGATCAACCAGTTGAGTTCATTCACCTGTCGACTCATCTGATCTCCTGTCCAAGTTCGCCGGTCGATCTTTCGGCACTGCTACCGCCGGCACGGCATGTGACAGCACTGCCTTTGCGAGCTGCCCGGCCCCTCCCGTGGGGGAAACCGGGAGTCTGGTGTTCCGCTCTCGTGAAGCGATGGGTGTGGTGCGTCCGAGAAGCTCGGTAGATGCTAATGCATCCCGCTTCCGCGAATAAGGGGGACCCCGTCCCACCACTGGCCACTTGGGTCACTCCTCTGTCGAACTGTCGCCGAGCCGGTTCCGACCGTCACGGACACCCTTCTGGAATCCCGAGAAGCGGTTGCGGACACGGTCCGCGCTCCGGGTGGGCATCTGCTTGAAGTTATCCGGCTTCGGTGCGGTCCCAGGAACAAGGTTTGCCTTGGGAACTCGTTTTGGCAAGCCCGAGGTGGTGAGACCGCCCGCGAGCGGCTCTGCCGCGGTCCGTGCGGCCTTCCACCCGCGATCTGCCGCGGAGTTCCACTCCTGCTCCGAGCTGGGGCTCGGTCCGCCATGCGAAGCGGGCTCCCGGCGGGTGCGCTGATCCTCCTGGGGCGGGGACACCTGCTGGATCGGGCCGGTTTCGGTGGTGTCCACGGTGGGCCCTCCGGTACGGCGCTTGAACCAGTTGGACTCGATCGCGTCGAAGATCGGCAGCGAGTCGGAGCCCCCTCCCGCCGGGGTGGGTGGGACGACGGTGTTGTTCGGCCCCTGGGCTCCACCGTAGCGGCGGGACAGGTAGGCCGTGGAACCGTAGCCCTCGCGGTCGCCGCCGGAGCCCCAGCCCCCCGTGTCGTTGGGGTCGGGCTTCGGGTTCGGCTGCGCCTTGTGGGGCTGCTGCGCTCCTGTGTCCCAGGTCGAGGCGGAGACGGCCGGGAAGGTCTCGGTGTTGTCCTCACCGCGGGCCGGGGCCGCCGGGCTCTCGTAGGAACCGGTGTCGTAGGAGCCAGCCTGGTGGGAGCCGGTGTCGAACGCGTTGGGCCGGCTTCCGGCGCCACCGAAGGCATCGTAGGATCCCGTGTCCTGCGGGTCGGCCTCGGTGGGTCGGCGGAAGGCTCCGGTGTCCGTCGTGGGCCGGCTGAACGATCCCGTGTCGGAGGTGCGGCGGAACGTGCCGCTGTCCGGTCCGTTGAACGATCCCGTGTCGGTGCCGTTACGGGGTGCCGGGTCGAACAGGCTGCGGCCGGTGCTCTCCGGCTGCGGCCCGTCTTCCTCCGGCACGTCGTAGGGGTCCACGACCGAACCGTTGTGGGCGGCACCGTTGTTGGGCGACAGGCCCTCGGCGCGCTTGGGCGGGTCCCAGACGGACCCGGAGCTCGTGCTGTTCCAGAGGTCCTGGCCGCTGGGCGGGTGCTCTTCGGCACGGGCGCCCCCGGGCTTGCGCTTGGGCAGGCCGCCCATCTCGCTCGGGGAGGCACCGGACCCCTGGCTCTGCCAAGGGTCGTTCGGCTCGTGGGCGGCCGGCGTGGCGGCGAAGGCCGCCTCCGCGTCCGCGAAGGTGTCCGGCGTCCCCGCGGAGAGCTCGGGACGGCCCTCGGCCCCGCCCAAGGCGTGCTGGCCCTCGACCGGGGTAATGAGCAGGTCCGGCGGGAAGATCACGCTGGCGGTGGTGCCGCCGCCGTGCGCCTCACGCAGGTTCATCCGGATGCCGTGGCGGTGTGCCAGGCGGGAGACCACGAACAGGCCCATGCGGCGCGAGACCGCGACGTCGATGACCGGCGGGGCGGCCAGCCGGGCGTTGATCGAGGCCAGGTCCTCCGGGGCCATACCGATACCGCTGTCGGTCACATCCACCTGCACGGATCCGCTGTCCAGGATCTTGGCGCTGACCAGGACCTCGGTGTCGTGCGGGGAGAACGCGGTGGCGTTCTCCACCAGCTCGGCGACGAGGTGGATGACGTCGTTGACCGGACGGCCGAGGACCGAGATGTGGGAGGGGGCGCGGACGTTGACGCGCTCGTACTGCTCGACCTCGGAGACGGCGCCGCGGAGGACGTCGACCAGCGGGACGGGCTGTGCCCACTTGCGGGTGTTGTCCTGGCCGGACAGCACCAGGAGGTTCTCGTTGTTGCGCCGCATACGCGTGGCGAGGTGGTCCAGCTGGAAGAGGTCGGAGAGGCGGTCCGCGTCCTGCTCGGACTGCTCCAGACCGTCGATCAACCGCAGCTGCCGCTCCACCAGGGTCTGGCTTCGGCGGGAGAGGTTGACGAACATCGCGTTGACGTTGCTGCGCAGGGCGGCCTCGTCGGAGGCGAGTGTCAGGGCGACCCTGTGGACGTCGTCGAAGGCACGTGCCACCTCGCCGATCTCGTCCTGGGTGTGCACCTCGATGGGGCTGACGCGGACGTTCTCGGGGACCGCCCCGGCCTCCTGCATCCGGTTGATCGAGTCCGGGAGGTCGCGTTCGGCGACGCGGCGCGCCCCGTCCTCCAGCGTGCGCAGCGGGCGCACGAGCGACCGGACGACGAGCGAGGTCAGGATGAAGACGGCCAAGAGCACGCCCGCGACGATGATCAAGTCGATCCCGGTACGGATCAGGGCCTGGTCGCGCAGCTGGTTGGCGTCGGCCGCGATGCCATCCGCGATGTCCTCCTCGACCAACTGCAGGCGGTCGAGGGCGACGTCGGCGATGGCAGCGTAGTCTTCGGGCCCGTCGTTGTCGGTCACACCGGTGAGGGGATCCCCGCGTTCGGCGCGGTACATGACGCGCATACGCATGGTGGAGACCTGGCTGACCTCCAGGCCGGTGAAGTTCTCGTCGAACACAGCCCGCTGCTCGGCCGATGCGGACTGGATGAAGTTCGAGATCTCGTTCTCGTACCGGGCGCGACTGGAGTCGATGGCCTCGGAGATGCCGCCGGTCATCGTGTTGCGGGCCAGGGAGTGACCCATCAGCGCGGTCTCGTAGGAGAGCTGGTCGCGAGCGTTCGACAGCGCGGTGAGGGCGCGGACGCTCTCCCGCAGTTCGGTGTCGTTGGTCTCGTCCGCGATGGTCTGGTTGAAGTCGGAGAGCGAGCGCGCGACCGTCCGGTACTTCGTGACGACGGGGAGGACCGTGATGCGGGTCTCGTCGACCTCGGTACGCAGGGCTTCCACTGTGGAGAGCTGGCTGCGCATCGTGGAAAGGCGGGTCTGCGCCAGCTCGCCGTCCATCTCACCCATGTCGTCCAGGCTGGCGGTCAGGGTGCTCTGGAGGTCGCGGGAAGCGTCCCGCTCCTCCTCCATCTCCTGGCGGAGGTCGTCCGAACGCCGGTTCGGGTCCGCGTTGTCGGAGATGTAGACGGCGCTGGCCGTGCGCTCACGGCCGAGCTGGTTGGCCAGGTCCACAATGAGGACACCGACTTGGGCCCGGTCCTCGATGTGGGCGTGGGTGACCGAGGAGACCGAAGCCTCGTAGACCCTCAGCCCGCCGAGCGCTAGCGCTACGGCAGTGGGAATGACGATGAGGGCCACCAGTCGGGAACGCACCCGCCAGTTACGTGGCCGCCACCAGTTGGCTCTGCGCCGGGGCTTGGCATCGGCGTTATCGGCCTGCGCTGCCTCGCTCTGCGCGCTGGCGCCGTCTTTCGTCGCTCGTGTCGACACGGACCCTCGCAACCTTTCGTGTCACCGCCTCGAACGGCTGTTGAACCCAGGGGTTGGACCGCTCCGGACCTGAAAATCGGTATAGACCACAGTGGTCCACCGGATGGATGCAGCGGTGGGAATGTGGGGAGATGTGCAGACTGTCCGCCGGACTCGCCTGGGAGGAGAGGCGCCGCGCACCAACACAACTGAGGTGCGCGTGCGGTGGATAGCGTACCAATGGGCGAGAAGGGCTCGCTTCGGACGTATGACCCCGATTGGCAAGATCATCTTCGGTCGCCCACGCCCATAATGCCCCCTCTGTCCGCATTATGACCAATCCCCCAGGTCAGAACGGGGGGCCGAAAACCGCGCGGACATTGAGGTAACTATTTGGACACACCGTCAACTTCCTCACCAAGGGCGCCTGTCCGTGACATCGTGTCACGACGTATACGCAGGTCCTGAGGGGGAAGCTGAAATGCGTGCCTCATCGCGCCCAAAATCGAACACGAACGGCTATCTCAACATCACCGTCGGCTCTCCTGCCAGTTCACCGCAGGCCCCAGCAGCACCGGGCATTTCGGTCAGCACCTTGCTCCCCCTGAGTGCGGCCCTCCTGTTCGCGCTCACTTGCGCCGCACCGGGCGCCGCTCTGGAAGCCGCCGAAAACCACTTTGCCGAGGCGGGCGCGGAGACCGTGGACGGCGAACCAGAAGAGGGCGCCTTGGGCGGCCTCCGGGTGGAACTGACGGAAGCCCGCGCGGACGTGGCCGCGCTCCGCGAGAGCACCGTGGAGAAGATCGACCGGTACAAGGACGAGCGCGCACGCCTGGACGAACTCACCGAGGAACGCGAGGCCGCCGAGTCGCGCGCCGAGAGCGCCGAGGACCACCACGAAACCGCCAGGTTGGGCGCGGCCAGGCAGGCCGCCAGCGCCTATAAGGGCGGCGACCTGAGCATGGTGCACGCCTGGACAGGGCCCAAGGGGCCCGCGGAGGCCCTGGAGCGCGGGTCCCTCCTGTCCCTGTTCGGCAAGCACCGCTCCGCCGACCTCGACCGCGCCGAGGCCTCCCGGATCGCGACCGACACCCTCGCCGACGCCGCCGGGACGGCGGAACAGGAGCAGACCGAGGCCACAGAAGCAGCAGACGCCGCACGCGAAGCCGCGCAGGAGGCCATCGACGAGCAGCAGGAGCGGGCCAAAGACCTCCTGGAGGAGCAGACCAAGCTGGAGGCGGCGTTCGCCGACTCACACGACGCCGACAGCGAGGCGGAGCGCCGCGACGAGGCGCTGACCGACGCGCGCACAGCCGCCACCGACGGGGACGGCGAGGTGTCGACCACTGACGGGGCGGGGGACGAGAGCCCCGCGGAGCCCACGGACGGGGACGGTGGCTGCACCGACACCGTGACCGGCGGTTCCGACAACGGCCAGATCCCGGAGTCGGAACTGTGCCCGCTGCCGCAAGCGGGCGAGCAGCTGCGCGCGGACGCCGCCGAGGCCTTCATCGAACTCGACGGCGCCTTCCATTCCGAGTTCGACCGACCCATGTGCGTCACCGACTCCTACCGGCCCTACCACGAGCAGGTGCGCCTGTTCGAGGAGATGCTGCCCGGTATGGCGGCCGAGCCCGGCACCAGCGCGCACGGCCTCGGCATCGCCGTGGACCTGTGCGGCGGCGTGCACGAACTGGGCAGCTCGGAGCACCAGTGGATGCTCGACCACGGGCCCGACTACGGTTGGGACAACCCGGACTGGGCCCGGGGCGGATTCGAACCCTGGCACTGGGAGTTCACGCCTTGACACCGTGTCGGCCAGCCCTCGGACCGTTCAGACCTGGGAACCGACCCTGACCTCGAAGGTGCCCAAGTCCCCTGCGTCCACGAAGAGCTCGTCGTTGGCCTCCAGTGCCGGGGTGGTCACCGGCAGCAGGGCCCGGACCCGCCCGGGCCCGGAGAGCAGCCACGTGTGGGCGGGATCGACCAGGCCCCGCCCGTTCTCCAGCTCGTCGACCGAGGTACTCAGCTCCAACACCTGCCCAGCCACCTCGTCGGCGGTGGTCACGACGGGCCCCAGGCTCAGCTGCACGGCCTCGCCCAGGGCGTCCAGCCACAGGCAGGCGGGCGTGTAGGCGCTCGCAGCTCCCGTACCCCCGGCCAGGGCCGCGACGCCCACACAGGCAGTACGGGCTTCGGGAAGAACCGCGTCGTCGACCCCGCGGACCATCTCGGGGTGGATCTCGAACTCCCGGTCACCCGCCAGCACCGGGACCAGGGCCGTGGGCTGGATCGGCGCGCACATGCGGGCCTCGGGTTCGACGATGATCTCGATCGCCGCCTCCACGGCCCGCTCGAAGGCCGCGGCCAGCTCGTCGTGTCCGCCACCGAGCAGTTCGTCGAGGCTCCCAGTCTCGGGGCTGCCCATCACGTCACCGTCGTCCAAGGCGCCGACGCGCGCGCCGCCACCACTCGGTGATAGATAAGTTACCCAGCGCAATGCATTCTCCTCATCAGCGAGAGGGACTCCAACAGGCTTCTTGGGCCGGGCTTCCCGGTCCGGCCGACCCCGCCCGACGACGTCAGAGTAGCCAGCGTGGCCGGCTCGGCCGCCTGTGCCTGCGGGACCCCGGGCCCCTCAGGGGACGACGACCGGGCTGTGCTCCTTACCGGTTCCGGCACAGCCGCGGCAGGGTTCGTCGATCCGGATCCAGACGATCACTCCGCTGCCGTCCCGGTGCGGCCGTTCCGGCCGCCACCATCCCGTCCCGGAGCAGAAACGGCACTCGACGCCGTCACGGTCGCACCATCCGCAGGCGGAGATCGCGCACCTGGCGTGTGTCGGCACTCGCGTCGGGTCCATGCACTCCCACCGTTTCCCGCAGAATCGTGACCAGCCTTGCACAGTGGGTACACGCGAGTCCAGAGGGGAGGGTCGGACGAACGTCCGGGTCAGCGACGGTGGGCGGGACCCGGCACCGGTTCAGCCCGATTCCCGCACGACCAGGTGGGTGTCGAGCAGGATCGTCTCGGCCTCGGCCGTCCGAGGGATCGCCACGTCCACCAGCAGCCGGGCGATTTCCCGACCCATCTGAACCGTGGGCTGGTGGACGGTGGTCAGCGGCGGATCGCTGTGCTGGGACATGAGCGTGTCGTCGAACCCGACCAGGGCGATGTCACCCGGAACGGACAGGCCGCGTTCGCGCAGGACGCGGATGGCGCCGATGGCCATCATGTCGGAGCCAACGAAGACCGCGTCCGGGTCGCCTCCCTGGTCCAGCAGCCGGGTCATGGCCTCGGCCCCTCCGTCGACGCTGAAGTCACCCTGGACCACGAGGTGGTCGTCGATCTCGTGCCCGCTGGCGGCCATGCTCTCGCGGTATCCACGGAAGCGCTGCACACCGGCGTTCATGTCCTGAGGGCCGGTGATGTGGGCGACCCGGCGGCGCCCGCTGTCCAGCAGGTGCTGGGTGGCCACCCGGCCGCCGTCGACGTTGTCGATGTCCACCAGGAAAGGCGCGGGTTGGGCCTCCGAGTAGGGGCGGCCGCCGTGTACCACCGGCACACCGGCGTCGGCCAGGCGCGTGGTCAGGGGATCGTCCCGGTGCAGGGAGACCAGGAGGGCGCCGTCGACGTGTGAACCGCTGAGGTACTCGCCGACGCGCTTGTGCTCGGCCTCCCCGCGGGCGGTGGTGAGCATGAGCTGCAGGTCGCGCTCGTGCAGCACCGAGCTCACTCCGCGGATCATGTCCGCGAAGAAGGGGTCCGCGAACAGGCGGTCCCTCGCCTCGGAGACGACCAGCGCGACCGTGTCGGTCCGCCGGGTGACCAGGGTGCGCGCCGCGTGGTTGGGGCTGTAGCCCAGTTCCGCGACCGCGTTGTGCACGGCCTCACGGGTCCGTTGACTGACCTGGGACGATCCGTTGATCACGCGGGAGACCGTGCCGCGGCCGACCCCGGCCCGCTCCGCCACCATCTCCAGGGTCGGTCGTTGCCGACCGCCGCTCTTGGCCACTTCTAGGCTCCTTGGACGTTGTGTCGCCACCAGGACCGGCGGCGCATGCGTTGTGCACTCCCTCGCGGCGGGAGGGGCCCGCCACGAACGCGTGTGGGGCGCCCCGGTGGGGCGCCCCACGAACACTCGTGGTTTACCGCTCAGGGAAGCGGCTGGTTCTGGCCAGTTCCGCGTACCAGTGTCCAGTGTCCTTCACGACGCGCTCCTGCGTGTCGTAGTCGACGTGGACGATGCCGAACCTGCGGGAGTATCCCCACGCCCACTCGAAATTATCCAGAAGTGACCAGGCGAAGTAGCCGCGCAGTGGCACACCGGCGTGGATGGCCTCCTTGGCGGCCCTGAGATGGCCCTCGTAGTAGGCGGTGCGGTCGGGGTCGTGAACCGCGCCGTCCTCGCTGACGGTGTCCTCGAAAGCACATCCGTTCTCTGTCACGTACAGGTCGATCCCGCCGCTCTCCCCCGCCAGGCGTTGGAGGACGTCGAACAGGCCGGTGGGATCGATCTCCCAGCCCATGTGGGTGACGGGCAGCCCCTGAGAAACGTGCACCTCGTCGGGGTCGGCGCCGAGCCAGGCTTCGCCCTCGCCGCTGACCAAGGCGGGGTCGAGCCCCTTGGCCGAACCCGCGACGAACTCGGGTGAGTAGTAGTTGACGCCCAGGAAGTCCAACGGCGTGGAGATCGTCTCCAGGTCGCCGTCGAGCACGAAGGAGAAGTCGCTGATCTCGGAGAGGTCCTGGAGGACGTCGGCGGGGTAGGCGCCCTTGAGCAGGGGGTCGGTGAAGATGCGGTTGCGGACGCCGTCCGCCCGGCGGGCCGCCCGGGCGTCGGCGGCGTTGGCTCCGTGTGGCCGGATGACCGCCTGGTTGTGGGCCAGGCCGACCTTGGCGGACTGCCCGGTGGAGCGGATCGCCTCGGCGGCGAGGCCGTGCCCGAGCAGGAGGTGGTGGGTGGCGGCCAAGGCAGCGGGTGCGTCCCGGTGGCCGGGGGCGTGGTGGCCGTTCTCGTAGCCGAGGAAGGCCGCGCACCAGGGTTCGTTGACGGTCATCCAGTGGCTGACCCGGTCACCGAGGGCTTCGGCGACGATCCTGGAGTACTCGGCGAAGTGGCGGGCGGTGTCGCGGGCGGGCCAGCCGCCGGCGTCCTCCAAGGGCTGGGGCAGGTCCCAGTGGTAGAGGGTCGCCCAGGGCTGGATGCCCGCTTCCAGGAGGCTGTCGACCAGTCGGTCGTAGAAGTCCAGTCCCGCTTGGTTCACGGCACCCGACCCCTCGGGGACGATCCGGGGCCAGGCGATGGAGAAGCGGTAGGCGTCGAGGTTGAGCCGCTTCATGAGCGCGACGTCCTCGGCGTAGCGGTAGTAGTGGTCGTCGGCGGGGTCACCCGTGTCCCCGTTCAGGACCTTGCCGGGGGTCTCGGCGAAAGTGTCCCAGATACTGCGGCCTCGCCCGTCGGCGGTGGTGGCGCCCTCGATCTGGAAAGAGGCGGTCGCCGCCCCCCAGAGGAAGCCCTCGGGGAAATCGTTCGGATTACTCACTGCTTCGGTACGCACCTTCCATACTTTGGGAGCGCTCCCATTCACCGAATCAGACGCATCCTTCGAAGTCAACGGAGCACAGCACCCCCGAGACCCAAACGTTACCCGGGCCGCTCGGCCGCGCCCGCGGCCCCGGTGGGATCTCCCACCGGGGCCGGTTCGTCACTCTTCTCCGCCGACCGGGAGCACGATGCCCTGCCAGCGCTCCTCCATGAATTCGCGCACCTCAGGAGTGTGCAGCAGCTCGTTGAGCCGGACCAGGTCCTCGGCCTCGGCATCCTCCGAACGCACCACCAGACCGTTGGCGTACGGGTTGTCCTCGGTCTCCTCCCAGGCCAACACGTTGGCGGACTCGGTGAGGTCGGCCTCCAGCGCGTAATTGCCGTTGACCACCGCCGCGTCCACGTCCTCCAGGGAACGCGGCAGCTGCGCGGCCTCCACCGGGGTGATCGCGATGTCGTACGGGTTCTCCTCGACATCCTCCTCCGAGGCCTGTCCCTCCGTACCGTCGGCCAGACCGATCACGTCCTCTTGGTCCAGGAGCTGGAGCGCCCGGTCCATGTTCGAGGCGTCGTTGGGAACACCGATCTCGGCGCCCTCGGACAGGTCGCCCAGGTCCTCGAACTCCTCCGAGTACAGGCCGAACGCCTCCAGGTGCACGTCCGCCACATAGGTCAGGTCCGTGTCCGGGTTGCCCTCGAGGTACTCCTCCAGGAACGGGACGGTCTGGTAGTAGTTCCCGTCCAGCTCGCCCTCGGCCAGCGCCGCGTTCGGCTGGTTGTAGTCGGTGTACTCGACCACCTCGATGGCCAACCCCGCCTCGGCCGCCAGCTCGTCGTCGACGAACTCCAGGATCTCCGCGTGCGGCAGCGGGGTGGCTCCGATCCGCAAGGTCACCACGTCGTCGTCACCGCCGCCGTTGTCGGCGGCCCGCTCGCTGGGGCTGCCGCAGCCGGCGAGCAGGACCGCCGTGGCGCCGACCACCGCGACCCCCCTCAACGCGTTCGCACTCCCTGTCATCGCTCTCTCCTTGCCGTTCGATCCGTACCGCTTCGGAAGGGGGATGCGGGGGGTCGGGAACCGGGGTTCGGGGGGTCGGTTGCCTTCGGCGTCAGCGCCGGGAGAGCCTGCGCACCACCAGGTCGCCCAGGCTCTGCACGACCTGCACGATGACGACCAGCAGGATCACGGTGGCCCACAGGTAGTGGTCGTTGAAGCGCTGGTAGCCCTCGCGGATGGCGAGGTCGCCCAGGCCGCCGCCTCCGATGGCCCCGGCCATGGCCGAGTACGAGATGAGCGTGACCACGGTCATGACCAGGCCGGCGATCAGGCCGGACATAGCCTCGGGGAGCATCACCTTGCCCACGATCGTGAACTTGCGGGTGCCCATGGCGTGCGCGGCCTCGACCACCCCGCGGTCGACCTCGCGCAGGGAGGTCTCCACCAGGCGCGCGAAGAACGGGATGGCGCCGATACTCAACGGCACGATTGCGGCCGTTGGGCCCAAGGTGGTGCCGACCAGGAACCTGGTCAAGGCCAGCACCGCGACCATGAGGACGATGAAGGGCAGGGAACGGCCGATGTTGACCAGCGCGCTGAGCACGGCCCGCACGGCCGGGGCCGGGATCAGGCCGCCCTTGTCGGTGGCGACCAGCAGCACACCCAGCGGGAGGCCGAAGAGGACGCTGAAGACGGTCGCCCACCACACCATGTAGATGGTGTCCTGGGTGTTCAGCCAGAGGCTCGGCCACATGTTGGGCCAGTCCAGGAAGAAGTTGGTGATTGCGGAAGCGGCACCCCCGTCGGCGAGGACGAGGGCATCTGCGGGGTTGATGGTCACTTTCCGGCCTCCTCGACCAGCAGGCCGTGCTCGGACAGGTAGGTGAGCGCGTCGCGTCGGCGCTCTCCACGCATGTCGACGCTGAGCCGACCCACGGACTGCCCTGCGACCTGCTCCACGCCGCCACCGAGGATGTTCACGTCCACGTCGAAACGGCGGGTGAGTTCGGACATGAACGGCTCGTCGAAGGAGCGCGGGTAGGTGATGACCACCGTCTCCGGGCCGCCGTTGTCAGGAAGGGGGAAGAGCGAGCGCGCCAGCAACGAGCCCGGCGTTCCGATGAGGTCCAGCACCCGGCCGGACTCCCGGAACTCACCGTCCTCCATGATCGCCGCGGAATCGCAGATCCGCTTGATCACGTCCATCTCGTGGGTGATCAGCAGGATGGTCAGCCCCAGCTCGTCGCGCAGGCGGCGGAGAAGGGACAGGATCGAGTCGGTGGTGGCCGGGTCCAACGCCGAGGTGGCCTCGTCGCTCAGCAGCACCTTGGGGTCCGAAGCGAGCGCACGGGCGATACCGACACGCTGCTTCTGACCGCCGGAGAGTTGGGCGGGGTAGGCGCGTGCCTTGTCTCCCAGCCCTACCAGTTCGAGGAGTTCCCCCACGCGGGCGGCCCGCTGCGCGCGGGACACCCCGGAGACCTCGAGGGGGAACCCCACGTTGCCCGCGACCGTGCGGGAGGAAAGCAGGGCGAAGTGCTGGTGCACCATGCCGATACTCCGCCGCGCCGTACGCAGGCGGGAACCGCGCAGAGAGGTGAGCTCCTCCTCCCCCACGCGCACGGTGCCGCTGTCCGGGCGTTCGAGGAGGTTGACCGAGCGCAGGAGAGTACTCTTCCCCGCACCGCTCTGGCCCACGACCCCGAAGATCTCGCCGGACTCGACATGCAGGTCCACGCCGTTCAGGGCGTGCACCTGGCGGTTCTTCAACCTGTAGGTCTTGTGTAGACCCACTGCGTCAATCACGGATTTCCCATCGACGTCTGGCGGTGGTGTCCAGCGGCTGCCCTTGGGCAGGGGAGGGCTCTGGACTCAGCGTGGATGTGACGCCCACTCACGAGCGTACGAAGCGCTCGGCCGGCGGACGTCGGCGACGCGCCGGTGCTTCCGGCGGTCAGGGCTCGGAACGGGCGGCCCGTGGGCGGGCCCGGAACCGGCTCCGGCGTGTGGTGTCCGGTACGGCGCGTGTCAGAACTGGCGCGGCACTGG
This sequence comes from Nocardiopsis nanhaiensis, assembly GCF_054778635.1. Lineage (NCBI taxonomy): Bacteria > Bacillati > Actinomycetota > Actinomycetes > Streptosporangiales > Nocardiopsidaceae > Nocardiopsis > Nocardiopsis nanhaiensis. The sequence goes on along the minus strand of NZ_BAAGZJ010000039.1, from coordinate 17,735 downwards.
ACAGCGACGGGGCAGCCGACAACGGCCACCGGGCAGCGGAACACACCGCCGGGTGGTGTCCGCCCTGCTGGCGGGGGTCGCTATACCGTACTCAGGAGCCTTCACGCCACCCACTCAACCATGGCGAGAGCGGTCGATTCGGCCAAATGCCGCGCCTGAATGTGGTTAGTTACACCACATCGCGGCCTCTATTGGGAGATGGAATCAGCCTGTCCCTCCCGAAGGGCCGCGCGAGTGCCTACACTCTTGAGCATCCCGTGACTCTCCCCGCCGCAGCGCGTCGTGAGTGCCGAGGGCCAGGCAGCTCCGAAGGCGGCCGCGCGCCCCGCCCGGGTAAGACGAGAAGACGCGCCCACAGCGCCCCCGTGCCCGCAGGGGACGTGTGTGAGCCCAAGGAGCGACCACACCGTGCAGCCCGAAGATCCGAGCCGAGTGGACGACTACGCCGATTTCTGGGCCCCCGATCCCTCCGAGTACACGTGGCGGGAAGCCCTCGCCGACGGCATCGAGCTCCTGCCCGCCGTTCTGCGCCCGGCACGGACCCGGGCCGCCGTGCTCGCCGCCTCCTTCGTCGCCGTCGCGATCACCGTGCCTGTCTCCGCCGCGGCCGCCCTGGCTCCCCAGTTCGCGCCCCAGGAACCGGAGAGCATGAGTGACCTCCAGTCCCGTGCCGACGAGCTGACCGACGAGTACCAGGGCGAGCTGCGCGACATGGAGGCCGTTCTGGAGGAGGCCGAACGGGCAGAGGACCGCGCCGAATCCACGCGCGAGGACGCGGAGGAGGCCCGTGACCAGGTGCGCTCCCTGGCCGTGGCCACCTACACCAGCAGCGGCATCGACCCCTCCATGTCACTGTTCGTCGAGGCCGAGCCCGACGAGGTCATCGACCGTGCCATGGTCATCGACTACCTGTCCACCACCAACCAGGAGAAGATCGACCAGCTCGACCAAGCGCTGTCCCGTGAAGAGGTGGCCCAAGCCAACGCGGAAGAGCGGTTGGCCGAGGTCGAGGAGGACATGGACGCGCTCGAGGAGCGGCGGATGGACGTGCGGCGCCTGATCGCCGACCACCCTGACCAGCCCATGCAGTCGCACAACAACATCACCCCGCGCACGGAGCAGATGCGCGACACGATCATCGAGGAGTTCGGCCGCGGAGACGACGTGGGCGGCGTGGGCTGCTACCGGGAGGAGGGCGGCTTCGTCGTCGGCGAGCACCCCCTGGGCCGGGCCTGCGACTTCATGCTGCACGCGAGCGGCGGGATGCCCACTGAGGAGGAGGTCCAGCGCGGCTGGGACATCTCCGAGTACGCCATGGACAACGCCGAGGACCTCGGGGTCATGTACATCATCTACCGGCAGCAGATCTGGGATGTGCGCCGCGGCGACACCGATTGGCGCGACATGTCCGACCGCGGCAACCTCACCGAGAACCACTTCGACCACGTGCACATCTCGATGTTCTGATCAGTCCCCCGTGGCCACAACCGGTCACAGGTTTCACCCCTTGCCCAGTGGCCACTACCCCTCGCAGTAAGGCACATCACCCGGAAAGGTTTTCGCCCGCGCCCCGGGACCAAAGGCCTTATTTTCGCCCGAAGTCTATTACCCGGCCTCAATGCGCGATGTCCACGAAACGAAGTCACAATTGTGCAACGTCAATGGTGAGTCTCCTCGCGAGAAGCACAAAACGGTGACGATCTTCCCTCCTACCCCAGGTCCGCCCTGCCACGGGCCCGGCCCACCCAGTTAGGATGCAACACGTCCCGACCCCTGGCCTGCGGGTAACCGACCCGTCGGCTCCAATCGCGGCGGTCGGCACCCCGTATCACCGGGGACCTCCTCACGACACGGGGAACTCCCGCCCACGTCACCCCGCACTCGCCCGCGGGCCCGGCGCGGAAGCGGGTCCGCCTCCCCCACGGTTCCCCGTGCTGTCATCCGCCCGGCGATCCGCCGACGGTCACCACGGGAACTCGTGAGAACCCACCGGCGCGCACACGCGTCCCAGAGAAAACGGTTAGCACATCACCGGGCGAGGGGAGCCATGAGCGAAAACGGACCTTACAACCAGCCACCGCAGAATCCTTACGGTGGTGGGGACGGCACCGGCGGCCAGCCGCCTTTCGGCCAGCCGCAGGGAGGCCCCTACGGCGACCCCGGTCAGCCCGGCCAGCCCGGATTCGGCCAGCCCGGAGGCCCGTACCCGGGCCCGGGCGGCCCCGGGCAGGACCAGGGCATGTACTCCGGCGGCCAGCCGCCCTACGGTCCTCCTGGCGGCCCCGGCGGTTTCCCGCCCCCCGGACAGCCTCCCCAGGGCGGTGGCGGTAGCAAAGCCGGCCTGTGGGTGGTCATCGGCGGCGGCGCGATCATCATCGTCTTGGTGATCGCCGTGGTCGTCATGCTGGTCACCAACGGCAACGAAGGTGATGAGGTCGCTGCCGACCCCGACGAGACGTCGCAGACCACCGACGACGAAGTAGAGGACGAGCCGGACGGATCGGACGACGACGAGACCACGACCGAGCCCGACGGCGACGCCGGTCCCGCCGGTGAGCCGCCCTTCGAGGTGCCGACCGAGCCCTGCGACGCGGTGACCGACGAGATCTCGGCCAACTTCCTGATCGCCGATGGCGGCGACAAGTCGGTTTCCGACAACAGCGCCCGCTGCACCGGCCGCGGTGACGCCCCCGAGGGCAACTCCGATGACGCGGCGGGCAGCCTCCGGATCGTCTACGAGGTCCCCTACACCGCGAGCGACTCCACCGAGCGCGCCGGGGAGGACTTCCAGCGGTCGGTCGACAACTACACCGGTGAGGGCAGCTACTCCACGCACGAGGCCGAGCACGTCGAGGAGAGCAACGAGATCGACGGGCTGGGCGACGAGGCCCACTACGTGTACACCAGGAACGACATCCTCGGGGACGCGCTCCCCTTCGCCGCCGTGATGGTGCGCACGGAGAACCTCAACATCCGGATCGAGTACGAGCTGAACGACGTCCTGGGCGACGACGAAGCCAAGGCGGCTCTCGAAATGCCGAGCGACCTCGAGGACATCATGGTCGACGCGGCGGCTGACGCGCTGAACGTCGTCGGTACCTGATCCCGCTCCTCTCGCTGGAGAGGAACACCCGAAAACTGCGTAGAAAGGGGGCCGCGGCACGTGCCGCGGCCCCCTTTGGGGTATTCGTCGAGTCTCGCGTTGTCGCCTTACCGGCCGCGCCCGGCCCCGAGGGTGACCGGGCGCGGTTGAGCACCTAAGGCGCCCTAGAGGTCAGCTCGCACGCGGCGGACCGCCTCGACCATGTTGCGCAGGGCCTGCTCGGTCTCGGCGTAACCGCGCGTCTTCAGACCGCAGTCCGGGTTGGCCCACAGGTTCCCGGCATCGACGTGCGCCGCCGCCAGGCGCAGTGAACCCTCGATCTCGTCCACCGAGGGCACCCGAGGCGAGTGGATGTCGTAGACGCCCGGGCCGATTCCGCGCTTGTAGCCGCGCCGCCCCAGCTCCTCGACCAGCTCCATCCGTGAACGGGCCGCTTCGACGCTGGTGACGTCGGCGTCGAGCGCCTCGATACCGCCGACGATCTGGTTGAACTCCGAGTAGCACATGTGCGTGTGGATGGTTGTGCTTCCCGCGACCCCCGAAGTGGCCAGTCGGAAGGAGTTGACCGCCCAGTCGAGGTACGCCTGCCGCTGCTCGTCGCGCAGCGGCAGGAGCTCGCGCAGGGCGGCCTCATCCACCTGGATGTGGCGGATACCCGCGCGCTCCAGGTCGGCGACCTCGTCACGCAGGGCCAGACCGACCTGGCGGGCGGTCTCCCCGAGCGGCTGGTCGGTGCGGACGAACGACCAGGCGAGCATGGTGACCGGACCGGTCAGCATGCCCTTGACCGGTTTGTCGGTGCGCGACTGGGCGTAGGTGATCCACTCGACCGTCATCGGCTCAGGGCGCGAGACGTCACCGAACAGGATCGGCGGACGCACGCAGCGCGAACCGTAGGACTGCACCCAGCCGTTCAGCGTGGTGGCGTAGCCCTCCAGCTGCTCCGCGAAGTACTGGACCATGTCGTTGCGCTCGGGCTCACCGTGGACGAGGACGTCCAGGCCGATGTCCTCCTGGAGCGCGATGACGCGGTCGATCTCCGAACGGAGGACCTGGTGGTACTCCTCCGTGGCCAGCTCGCCGCGGCGGTGCGCGGCACGGGCCCGGCGCAACTCCGGGACCTGTGGGAAGGAACCGATGGTGGTCGTGGTGAGCGTGACCTCGCTGGGCGCCCCGCGGTTCTCGGGACGCTCGTAGGCGTCCTTGCCCAGGGCGTCCAGACGGGCGCGCACCCGGGCGTCGGTGAAGGCCGGGGTCCGGGGCTCGGACGCCCCGAGTTCGGCGTCGCCGCCCTCGGAGAGCACGCGGCCCAGGAGGGCCACCTCCTTGGCCTTCTGCTTGGCGAAGGCCAGGGCCTCGCGCAGCTCGGGCGCGAGTTCGGTCTCGGCGTCCAGGTCGATGGGGACATGGAGCAGAGAGCAGGAGGTGCTCACCGTGAGCTCGTCGCTGAAGCCCAGCAGGGTGCCGAGTTCGGCGGCGGTGGCGGGCAGGTCGGCGCGCCAGACGTTGCGGCCGTCCACGACACCCGCGACCAGGCGGGTGGCCCCCAGACCGGAGACCGCGGTGAGGTCCGCGACTCCTTCGCCGTCGGTGACCAGGTCCAGGCCGACCGCATCCACCGGCGACTCCTTGAGCACGCGCAGGGCGGCGGAGCCGATGGAGCCGAAGTAGGCGGAGACCAGCAGCGAGGGGCGCTCGGTGAGGGCACCCAGGCGCTGGTAGACGCGCTCCAGGTGGCCGACGGCGGCACGGCCCTCGTCGGTGGCCAGGATCGGCTCGTCGAGCTGGACCTCGGTGGCGCCCGCCGCCTTCAGGTCGCCCAGGAGCTTGGTGTAGGCGTCCAGGAGCTGGTCGAGCAGCTCGATGGGCTCCCAGCCCTCGGGGGCGTCGTCGGCGGCCTTGGACAGCAGCAGGAAGGTCAGCGGACCGACCAGCACGGGGCGGGTCTGGAAGCCGGCCCCGGAGGCTTCGCGGAATTCGGCGACGGGCTTGTCACCGACCAGGCGCGGCCTGGTGCTCGGGGAGAGTTCGGGGACGAGGTAGTGGTAGTTGGTGTCGAACCACTTGGTCATCTCCAGCGGAGGGGCCCCCTGCTCACCACGGGCGAGGGCGAAGTAGCGGCGCAGTTGCTCGTCCCGGTCCTCGGCCTGGGCCGGGGAGGTGAAGCGGGACGGCACGAGGTCGAACAGGACCGCCGTGTCCAGCACGTGGTCGTAGTAGGAGAACGTGTTGGAGGGGATGTCGTCCACGCCCGCCTCGCGCAGCTGGGCGTAGACGCCCTTGCGGAGGCCGGCGGCGACAGCGTCGAGCTCCTGGGCGGTGGTGCCGCCCTTCCAGTAGGACTCGCTGGCGCGCTTGAGTTCGCGGTCGGGACCGATGCGCGGGTAACCGTGCACCGTAGAACGAACGGACGGCTGGGAGGCCGCCGAGTTCTTGTCCATGTAGCTTCTCTCCCTCGTCGAAAGCCAGATCCCGGTCGCGAGGTGAGCGAGGACGCGGACACACCGAAACGCGCGCGTCATGCGCGCACGGTCGTCTCCGTCCTCGGCCCTCCCTCGGGGCACGGGACCACCGGCGGCACGGGTGCGCCGCCGGGTGGAGGCAGGTCTTCGGACTCGTGGGCGTTTCCGGCTGTAGAGCCGGGTTTCCTAGCAGTCACCGCTTCCCGGTTTTCCGACTGTTCCGGTCGGTTCACCAGTGCTTATGGCGACGGTCGTTCCCACTCACCGCTGCGGGGCAGTCCCGGATTCGCACCGGGTTCCCTCTCTCGACACGCACCACCCGCCCCGGAGGGCTCCGGGGCGAAAAGTATGGAGCGTGTACCTTCCACGACTGCAAGTATAGGGAGAGCCCCCTCCGCCCTTGTACCCGGCGTGGCCGCCCCCGGCCATGAGCCGAATCCGGAGCCGCGACGCGAAACCCCCGCCGTGTGCCCGGCATCACACCCGACATCAGCGTTACGTGGGAGAGCGCGCCCCCGCCTCCCCCGCGAACGTTCGTCTGACGATGAACGTGGAGAAACACAGGTGAATCAGCAGGACCGCCCGACCATGGCCCCCGACCGCCCCATTCTGACGGTCGTGGTCGCCATGGTCGTCCTACTGGGGCTGGTGTTGTTGGCGACCCGGTCCTCGGGCCCCCTCGTGGAACCGGGCAGTGCCCAGAACACGGCCAACCCGCCCGAGGCCGAGGAGGAACGCCTCCCGGCCACCGGTGAACCGGACGAACTCACGACCGTGGACGCCGACGCCGTCTCCGGCATCGACGAGACCGAGATCGACTACGAGGGCGACAGCGACGTCAGCGTCGCCTACCCCGTGATCCCGAACGCCACGCCGCTGACCGACTTCCTGGACCGCACCCTGACCGCCCAGGTGCACGCCTTCGACGCCGCCAACCCGGGCGCGAGTTCGTTCATGGGCGAATGGGGCCTGACCGCGGCAGAAGAGGGGATCCTCGGTGTTCGGATCACCACCGAGGAGACCGACTCCGAGGAGACCCGCGAGGGCAACAGCACCTTCTGGTACGAGACCGAGACGGGCATGGTCCACGGTTCCACCCACCTGCTCGCCGGACAGGAGGAACTGGACGAGCTCAACGAACAGGTGCGCGAGGCCCTGGCGGACGGCCCCGCCGAGTCCTCCGCCCTGCACCCGATCAGCGCCCTCTACGACTCGGTGGGCTTCAACCCTGACGGTGACCTGGTGGTGGAGTTCGACGCCGGACAGGTCGCCCCAGCCGACGAGGGCCGGATCCACGCCGTGATCGACCGTGACGAGGCCGACGCCCTCCTGTCCGAACTGGGGCTGCGCGTGCGCGAGGCCGCGACCACGGGTGTGCACGAGTTCTCCGTGGACGAGGCCCCCGACACCGACAGGGACGGTTCCGCGGAGGGTGCGCCCGGGGAGCTGGCCCCGCATGAGGAAGCAGTGGACTGTTCCGACCCCGACACCGACTGCGTGGCCCTGACCTACGACGACGGCCCCGGCGGCAGGACCCCCGAGCTGCTGGACGCCCTGGACGAACACGACGCCCGCGCCACCTTCTTCGTGACCGGCCACCCGGTGATGGAGAACCCGTGGATCCTGCGCCGTACCTACGCGGAGGGCCATGAGCTGGCCAACCACACCCTGAGCCACCCGAACCTGACCGAGACCAGCGCGGGGTCGGCCCACGACAACCTGGAGGCGACCCAGGCCCTGGTGTACCGGGAGACCGGCTACACGATGGACCTGATGCGCCCGCCCTACGGCGCCACCGACGACACCGTCGCCGAGGTCACCGAGGACCTCGGGCTGGCGCAGATCATGTGGAGCGTGGACACCAGCGACTGGAAGGACCGCGATGCCGACCTGGTGGCCGAGCGCGCAGTCGACGGCGCCGAGGACGGCGCGATCATCCTCATGCACGACATCCACGACACCACCATCGATGCCTCCGTCGACATCATTCGTGAACTGGACGAACGCGGGTACACCATGGTCACGGTGACCCAGATGCTGGGCACCACCGAGCCCGGCCAGACCTACGACGACGGCCTCCCCGAACCCCCGGAGACGGACGACGAGGAGAACGAGGACGACGCTGAGGAGGATGCCGCGGGCGACGAGGGGTGACTCCCGGTGCGCGATCCCGGCCGGGGCTGTGTCCACATGTGGTCACAGCCCCGGGGCCAGGGGTGTTGTCGCCTATGTTGCTCCCAGCAGCCGTGTGAGCACCCTGTAATGGGACGAGGGAGTCGGGTTTTGTCGTCGAGGAGAGTTGAACCGGACCGGACTGTTCCCCGGTCCCGGGTGGGCCGCCGCCACCCGCTCTGGCCCGGGGCGATGCTGGTGGCGCTGGCCCTGCCCCTGGCCGCGTGTGAGACCGGGGCGGACGGGGGCGACCCGGACCGGCTGACGGTACTGGTGGACGGGGCGGCGGAGGACACCGACGAGGAGGTCACCGAGTGGCGGGGCGACGCGAAGGACTTTCCCGACCACCCCTATGAGCCCGAGGGGGTGGAGATCAGCGTGGCCTACCCGGAGTTGGCGGGCGCGGAGGCGTTCACCGCAGCCCTCGCCGCCCGGGTGGACGGCGAGGTCCAGGACTTCCGCGCTGGCACCCGCGATCCGGTGAGCCTGGACATCGGTTGGGAGCTGGCCGCAGCCGGGGACGGGGTGCTGGGGGTGCGCCTACTGCGCACCGAGGAGGACATGCACGGGCTCCGCGAGGGCTACTCGACCTACTGGTACGACGCAGCGACGGACACGGCGGCCTACTCCACCGAGCTCCTGGCCGGGCAGGAGGAACTGGACGAGCTGAACAGCATCGCCCGCGAGGAGCTAGCCGAGGACGAGGACGTGGACGTCGAAGGCCTGTGGCCGGTGCTGCGGACCTACGACTCGATCGGCTTCAACGACGACGGCGATCTGGTAGTGGAGTTCGACGACGGACACCTGTCCCCCGTCGTCGAGGAGCACGTGCCCGACGCGGAGCCCGGCCGCAAAACCGTGGTGGTCGAGCACGAAGAAGCCGCGCCGCTGCTGTCGGACCTGGGAGAACGGGCCAGGGAGGCCTCCCTCGTGGACGAGCCCGACCTGGACCTGCCGCAGGCCGACGGCGAGGAGGACGCGGCGGACGCGGAAGAGGCCGACACCGACCCGCCCGGCGTCTTCACCGCCGGTGAAGAGGGCGTGGACTGCTACGACGGCGAGACCAAGTGTGTAGCGCTGACCTTCGACGACGGGCCGGCCGAAGCCACACCGCACCTCCTGGACATTCTGGCCGAGGAGGAGGTGACCGCATCGTTCTACCTCAACGGCGGACCGGTCCTCACCCGTCCGGGGGTACTGCGGCGGACCTACGCCCAGGGGCACGAGATCGCCAACCACGGCGACGAGCACGACCCCCTGAACCGGATCGACGACGCCGAGGAGCTGACCGCCCAGGTGGCAGCGGTGAGCGCGATGATCCGTCGGCAGACCGGGTACACGGTGGACCTGTTCCGACCGCCCTTCGGCGCCACCGACGCGGACGTCAACGCAGAGGTCGAGGAACAGGACATGGCGGAGATCATGTGGACGGTGGACAGCCAGGACTGGGACGGGCTGGACCCCGACGAGATCGTGGAGCACGTGCTCACGGAGGTCGACCACGGCGCGGTGGTCCTGCTGCACGACCCCCAGCCCGCCACCCTGGTGGCCGTTCCGGAGATCATCGAAGAGCTCCGGGCCGACGACTTCGAGTTCGTGACCACCACCCAGGCGCTCGGCGGACCCGAGCCCGGCAGGATGTACCCGGACGGCTGGGACGGCGACTGGTAGGCCGCGCAGCGCTCGGCACTGCGGCCGGCGGGGGGTACACCCCCCACCGGCCGCTTCCGGATGGCTCAGAGCGTTTGAGAGTGCCTCGGGGCTGCCGCGGAGCGTGGATGCCGACGCCCCGAAAGTCTGCGGGCGGCCCGGTTGGCGCCCGGTCAGTTGGCGTGCGGGGTCCCCTGCACCACCTTCAGAACCGGCGCCGGGGCGTCGGAGCCGACCGCCTCCTGCACGGAGCTGTAACCCGAGGCGCGGACCAGCCGCGCCAAGCCGCGGTGGATCCGGCGGGGCCACAGCGGGCCGCCGTAGATCAGCCCGGTGTAACCCTGTACCAGGGTGGCACCCGCCCGGATGCGGGCCCACGCGTCACCGGGGGTCTCGATGCCGCCGACCGCGACCAGGGTCACCCGGTCACCCACCTTGGCGCGCAGGCGGCGCAGGACCTCGAGCGAACGCTCCTTGAGCGGGGCGCCCGACAGGCCGCCTGCACCGGCCGCATCGACCTCGGTGCCGGAGGAGTCCAGCCCGGCGCGGGAGATCGTGGTGTTGGTGGCGATGATCCCGTCGAGCCCTTCGGCCAGCGCCAGGTCGGCGACGGCGTCCACGTCCTCGTCGGCCAGGTCCGGTGCGATCTTCACCAGCAGCGGCAGCTCGGAACGGCCCGCCTCGGTGAGAGCGTCGCGGACCGCGGCGACCAGGGGGCGCAGCTGTTCCACACCCTGGAGGTTGCGCAGACCAGGGGTGTTGGGCGAGCTCACGTTGATGACCATGTAGTCGGCGTAGGGCGCCAGCCGCAGGGCGCTCAGCGCGTAGTCGGCGGGAGCCTCGTCCTCGGGGGTCACCTTGGTCTTGCCGATGTTGACCCCGACCACCGGACCACCGCTCTGGTGGTGCAGGCGCTCGGCGACCAGCGCGGAACCCTCGTTGTTGAAACCCATCCGGTTGACGATGGCGCGGTCGGCGACCAGCCGGAACAGGCGCGGCTTCGGGTTTCCGGGCTGGGGCTGAGCGGTGACGGTGCCCACCTCGACGTAACCGAAGCCGAGGGCGGCCAGCCCGCGAGGGCTCTCCGCGTTCTTGTCGAAACCGGCCGCCATGCCCAGCGGACCGGGGAACTCCCGGCCCAGCGCGTGCACGGTCAGCTCGGGTTCCCTCGGACCCAGGACCTTGCCCATCGCCTCGGCGGCGCCGGGGAGGGCGGTCACGCCGCGCAGCGCGGCGAAGCTCAGCTTGTGGACCTTCTCCGCGTCCATGTGGCGCAGGACCGAGCTGAAGAGGATCTGGTAGAACACGGCTATCCGTTTCCGTCGCCCTCGCGCTCTGCGAGGAAGCGTTCGAGTTCCGCGCCGAGTTCGTCGGCGGTGGGCAGGCCCGCGTCGTCCTCGGTCAGCGGGGTGGGCCCACCGTCCTCGTCCGAACGCGAGGACATGATGTCGTCGTACTGGCGTTCCAGGTTGGCCACCACGCGCTGGATCTCCTCGGAGGCGGCGACCTGCTCCTCGATCTCCACGTCCGTGGCCCCGGCGACCTCCTCAAGGCCGCTCGTGGGCATGGCGAGGCCGGTGGCTCCGGCGACGTACTCGGAGGCGGCGATGGCCGCGCGCGGGTACGTGGACTGCGCCAGGTAGCTGGGCACGTGGATGGCGTAGCCGATGAAGTCGTGGCCGCTCTCCCCCAGGCGGAACTCCAGCAGCGAGGACGCGCTGCCGGGTACCTCGACGCGGCCGATCCACGGGGTGTGCCCCGCGACCAGCTCGGGCCGGGTCGAGTGCGGAGTGACCGTGACCGGCCGAGTGTGCGGCACCGCCATGGGGATGCCGTTGACGCTGATGGACAGCGAGACCGCGAACCGGTCGACCAGGTGCTCTGCGGCCGCGACGAAGGCCTCCCACTCACGGTCCGGCTCCGGCCCGTGCAGGACGAGGAAGGGGTTCCCCTCGTCGTCCTGCATCCGGTACAGGGCGAGCTTGGGCGGGGTGTACTCGGTCCAGGTGTTCTCGACGAAGGTCATCGACGGCCTGCGGGAGCGGTAGTCCACCAGGCGGTCGGTATCGAAGCTCGCGACCTCCTCGGCGGTGAACCGTTCGAACAGAGCCTCCGACATCTGGCGGCCCGCGTTACCGGCGTCAACGAAGCCGTCCAGGCAGACGAGCATCGCCAAGCCGGTGACATCGTCGAAGCCGGGATGGAGTTCGTACAGATCTGCGGGGTCACGCACCGGGTCTCGTCTCCAAAGCTGGTCGGGATCACAGGGCGAGCCGCCCACCCTGGCCTGACGGGGAAGTCCGGTACGGCCCCCTTCGGGTTCGGTGCGCCCTGCTTTTCCACAATACCGACCCGGGGTGGGTGGGACCGGCCCCCTACCCCCCAGACGTGACGACGGCCACACCAAAGGTCATGGCGGTGAGTGGTCGGAAAGGTGGTGACTGGACGTCGGGTCCGAGTGCGGGTGCCGGTAGACGGCGCGGAAGCGGGAGGGCGGGGTCCCGTAGTACCCGGCGAACACCTGGCGGAGGGCCTCGGCCGAACCGAACCCGCAGCGGGCGGCCACCTCGGTGACGGAGAGGGCGGTGGACTCCAGCAGATCGGCGGCGGCCTCGGCGCGGGCCCGGCGTACCAAATGGCTGGGCGGGTGTCCGGTGTGGGCGAGGCAGAGACGGTAGAGGTGGCGTGTGCTCACCCCCGCCGCCCGGGCGAGCCCGGTCGCGGAGAGGTCGCCGTCCAGGTGGGTACGGATATGCGCGAGCACGCCGCGCACCAGCGTGTCCTCCGGGTCGAGGGTGGTGAGCACGCTCATCTGCGCTTGGTTTCCGGGGCGCTGGAAGTAGGTGACGAGGATCCGCGAGACTAGGCGGGCCAGGGACGGCCCGTGGTCTTCGGCCACGAAGTCCAGGGTCAGGTCGAGAGCGCTGGTCACCCCGGCCGAGGTCGACACGGCGTCGTCGCGGATGAAGATCGGGGCCGGGTCGACGTTCACCCCGGGGTGGCGTTCGGCCAGCTCGCGGGCGAAGTGCCAGTGGGTGGTGGCACGGCGGCCCTCCAGCAGCCCGGCCGCGGCCAGCACGCTCGACCCCGTGCACACGGAGGCCACCCGCCTGCTCTCCCGGGCCAGGCGACGCACGTGCGCGACCAGGTGCGTGCTCCGCGCCGCCTGCCGGTGCCCCCAGCCCCCCGATACCACCAGGGTGTCGAGCGGCCCGGTGAGGTCCTCGAGCGCCGCCTGGCTCTGCACGGTGAGGCCGGAGGAACAGCGCACCGGGCCGCCGCCCAAGGTCGCGAGGGCCGTCTCGTAGGGCGTCTCGCCGGACAGGAGGTCGTTGGTGGTGGCCAAGGTCGACGTGACCGAGGAGATCTCCAGCATCTCCGCGTCGGCGTAGGCCACCACGACGACCCTGCGTGCAACCATCTCGCCGCTCCCTCGGACGCGCCTGGGCTACGTCGGCCCGGTCCGTTCGGACGGGTTTCCCAGGATTTCGGACCGACTCCAGGCTACGCCTGGCCCCCGGAACCGCACCGGCGAAGTCTGGTGGGCATGGCGTCCATACCCGGTTCACGGAACTCAGGCACACAGAACACCGGCGCTCCTGGTACGGGGGCACCGTCCCCCGCCCCGTCGGCAAAGACCACGGCACCGGCGCCGAGTGCCCCGGACACGCGGAGCGCCACCACAGTGCTACCGGAGCGGTGGTGGCCGACGCTGATCGCCGCCACGGCCGCCGCCCTCACCGTCTCCGGTGTCGGGGACGGCGGGGGCCTGGTCTTCCTCCTGTTCATCCTGCCGGTCATGTACCTGGCCATCGCGGTCCTGGACCGGCCTTGGACCAGCTGGCCGATGGTGGTCTCGGTGGCCGCCCTCTACTTCCTGCTGGAGGGCGCGGGCGTGACGCCCTGGCCGGTCGTTCTCGGCTTGGGGGCCGTGCTGGTCGTGCTCGGGCTGACGGGCGGAGCACTGCGCCGCCCGGGTGTGTTCGCCCTCCAGACCCCGGCGCTGGTGGTGTTCGGAGGCGCCGGGATCCTCGCCCTGGCCGTATCCGCCCAGGTGGCGGTCGCGGTGGTAGCGATCGGCCTGCTCGCGCACGCCGCGTGGGACGCCGTGCACTGGTGGACCCGGAAGGTGATCTCCAAGTCCCTGGCCGAATGCTGCATGGTCTACGACACCGCGGTCGGAGCCGCCATCCTGGTGATCCTCCTAGTTCCGCCGTTCTGAGCCGGTACGGGTCCGGTCAGTTCTGCCCGGATACGCGCAGTGCGCGCAGCCGGTTGAGGGTGGCGGCCACCTCGTACCGGCGTGGTAGCGCGTAGTCGCCGCCGAAGCTGTCGCCGAGCAGGCTGACCCCCTTCTCGGCCAGGGCGGCTTCCAGAGAGTCCAGGGCCTCGGCCAGGGTGCGGGAGCCGTCGAGGTGTTGTCCGCTGACCAGCGCTCGCAGAGCCAGCCCCGCCCCGGTGATCTGGCCGGGGTCGACGAACTGTTCCACCGAGCGCACGTCGATGTCGCTCTCGCCGAAGACCAGCACGTCCATGTCTCGGCGCTTGAGTTTGCTCCTGCCCTTGGCTGTGCTGTCGCTGACCGACCCCGGGGCGACCACGCGGGCGCGCGGCAGGGCGAACTCGGCGTCCACGCGCTTGTGGGCCAGTTCCTGGGCGCGCTCAGTGACGTCGTGCGGGTGGTAGGCGTCCAACATGATCACCTGGTCGGCGACGTCGAAGTAGTCACCGCTGCCGCCCATGACCAGGATCGTGGAGACCCGGTGCTCACGGTGCAGGGGACGTACCAGGTCGATGAAGGGCACCAGGGGTTCGCGGTCACCGTGCACCAGGGCTTGCATGCGCTCGTCGCGAATCATCAGGTTGGTAGCCGTGGAGTCCTCGTCCACCAGCAGGGTCCGGGAACCCGCCTCGACGGCCTCGCAGATATTGGCCGCCTGCGAGGTGGAACCGGACGCGTTCTCGGTACGGAAGTCGCTCGTGTCGGCCCCTGTGGGCAGGTTGCGCACGAAGGGGCTGACGTCGACCCGCTCCACTCGGCGCCCCTCCTCAGCTCGGATCTTGACCGCGTCGTCCCGGGTCACCACCAGTTCCCGGCCGTCACCGGGCACGTGGTCGTAGACCCCCCGCTCCAAAGCGTGCAGCAGGGTGGACTTGCCGTGGAATCCGCCGCCGACGATCAGGGTGATGCCCTCCGGCACCCCCATCCCGGTCACGGTGCCGCGGTGCGGCAACTCGAAGCTCACCCGCAGGCTCTCGGGCGAGTCGAAGGGCACGGTGCCCTCCCCGACCATCGGTTCGTCGCTCACCCCGCTGCGGCGGGGCAGGATCGCCCCGTCGGCCACGAAGGCGGCCAGGTCCCGCTCGGAGAGCGCCGCCCGCAGGGCGACGGTGTCGGCCACGCTGTCCGCGAAGCCTTGCGCCTCCTTCTGGTCGACCTCGTCCCAGTCGAGGTCGTCGACCAGTTCCGGGACCGTGGCGCACAGCTCCCGCTCGGCGGTCCTGCCGTCGATCCGCCGACCGTGGCCGGGCAGGTCGATCCCGATCCGCAGGTCGAGGGCTCCCTCCTCGGTGACCTGGCAGGAGGAGCGCGCGATGACCTCCTGGCCACCGGTGTCGACCTTCAGCAGCGACCCCTTCAGCAGCCTGCGGGCGCGCCGTCCGAGGTAGTCGGCGGTGGCCCGGCGGCGCACCGGGTCGATGTAGGCGCTGGCCGGGATACCGGCGTCGGGACGCAGGATCCGGATCCGCGAGGGCGGGGCGAAGGGGTCGGCCTGCACGCGCTGCACGGTGAGCGTGAAGTCACCGAAGTCCCAGTCGCCCTTGAGCGACTTGTAGCGCCCGTAGGAGGCGCCTTGCATCTTCAGGAGCTCCGCGGAGAGCCGGGCCTCGTCGCGCTTGCCGCGGATCGGCTCGGGTTCGGGCTTGCCCCCGCCGCCACCTCCGCCGCGGCCACCGTACCGGCGCCCCTGTCCGCCGCTCCCGCGCTGTCCCGCCATCGGTTCCCCCTGTGTTGCTACAACTGCACTTCCCCGCCAGGTTAGGACGTTTGGACGAATCCTGCTCCGGCCCTGTGGACCATCGGGTTCGCCCGCATCACGGGGGTTCCGGAGGGAGTCATGCCACATGCCCGGAAGGTCTGCGCGCCCCGGTGCGTCCGTTGCCCGCCCTGTTCCCGCCAACTAGGTTGCAGGCACGTCCCCCGTGGAAGAGGAGTTCCGTATGAGCACTGTTCTGTTCGCCCCGGAAACCTTCAACCTCGCCGAGACGACGCGGGCCATCGAAGTGGCCCGGCGGTTGCGGGACCGGCACGAATGCGTGTTCGCCGGATACTCGGAGCGGTACGCGGGCCTGATCGAGGAGGCGGGGTTCGGATACCACCCGCTCACCCCCGAGCTCACCGGCGAACAAGCGGACCAAGTCATCCGCTTCGACCAGGGCCGGAGCCTGAGTCACCCGTTCACGGAAGAGATGGTGCGGGCCCGGGTCGAGCGCGAAATGGAGTTGAACACCCTCCTGCGACCGGCCGCGACCGTCATCGGCACGACGCTGAGCCAGCTCGTCTCCGCGCGGGCCAGCGGAATCCCCCTGGTGTACGTGAAACCGTTCGCCTATTCGTGGCCGCACCTGCGCCAGGCCCGTTCCGTCCCGGTCCTGGACGGCGGGGGCCGCGTGGCGGAAGCGGTCAACGCGGGGGCGGCGGCGCTGCTCCGCGAGGCCGCCCGGTACACCTCGTACAAACCCGCGGGCTTCCAGAAGGTCGCCCGGGCGTACGGCGTGAAACTGCCCCGCAGAACCGTCGAGGCACTGGACGGGGACGTCAACCTCGTCGCGTCCATCTCCGGCTACCTGCGCCGCTACCTGCTCCCGCCGAACTACCACTGGGTGGGGCCGGTCTACGCGCGCCTCGACCTCGAGGTCCCGCCAGGAGTCTTCCAGCTGGTCGAAGCGGCCAAACGCGAGCACCGGCCGGTGATCTACTTCGCCATGGGCAGCTCCGCCAACCGGGACCTGGTGCTCCGGGTCCTGGGTGAGCTCTCCCGGCTTCCGGTGACCGTCATCGCGCCGGTCTCCCGATACCTGGACGCGGGAGACCGGGAACTCCTCGGCCCCCACGTGCACGTGTTCGACCTGCTCCCGGCGCACAAGCTGGGTGACCTCATCGACGCCTCGGTCATCCACGGCGGTGAGGGCACCGTGCAGACCGCCGTGGCCTCGGGGAAGCCGTTCGTGGGGATCGGCCTGCAGCTGGAGCAGCGGTGGAACGTCGGCGACTGCGTCCGGTTCGGCAACGCCGTGGGCCTGAGCCCCTTCAAAGCCGGGGGCGAGCGGCTGCGCTGGGCGTTCGAGACCGTCCTGCGCGATCCGTATACGCGCTCCCGAGCTCAGGAACTCCAGCGCCGCCTGGCCGGAGTCGACGGGGCCGCGGCGGCCGCGGACCACATCCACTCCCTGGTCACGGGGGCCAGGGGGTGAGGGTGCCCACCTCGCGGACGCGCGGGAGTGCTCCGGTGAGGGCGGACCGCACGGCGGCGAGGACGCCCTCGGAGATCTCCCCGTCCGTGAGCCAGCGGGTGCCGCCGTTGTGGCGTTGGTAGCCCAGAACCGTCTGGTGGGTGGGCAGGTCCAGCACGGGCGGCGGCAATGTGGTCAGCGGGTTCCGGGAGGCGCTCCCCCACACTTCCACCACCACGGCCCGCTTCGACAGCAGTGGTTCCACCGCGGTCAGGACCCGTTCGCGGTGGGGTGTGTGCACCCATGCCACCAGCAGGTCGAAAGGGGCGGGGTCGTGGGCGTTCCCAGTCGCGGTTCCGGTTGCGCGGACCGACTCAGCGAGCGCACCGGGGTTACCCCACTCCGAGCGGACCCAGCGAACCCCTCTGGGCGGCGCCCGCCACGGGTTGCGGCTGGGTACCACCAGCTCCCAGCCGAGTCCGGCCAGCCCTCGCACCGCACCGGACAGCATCCCCGTGCCGCCGATCACCAGTGCGCGTCCGAGCGGCCCGTCCAAGGCGTCGACGGGGTCAGCGTGAGTGTCGTTCATACCGCCCACGGTGCAACCCCGAGTCCACTTGAGGTCAAGGGGGACGGTGCCTGGGATTTCCACCACGGGGAGAGTCCGAGAGGCGGTTGAAGGTGGCGGCCGATCTGCCCGGCGTTCCACCCCGTGCCTCGGGGGCTGGGGCGGGCCCGCCCCAGCCCCCGAGGTGGCCGACCGGTTGGGAAGGAGGAACCCGTACCGGCCGACCGAGGTGGCCACGACCGCCCGGCAGGCAAGGGGGAACCCCGGGAGGCGTGTCCCGGCACCTCCGGGGAGGGGTCGGAAGTGCCGTAGAACCATTCTTACC